>JAYUSV010000489.1:0-3483 GCA_043755495.1 Synechococcales cyanobacterium | reverse complement strand
GAGGACAAAACAGATAAATATCAAAGGGCAATAGAGATGCGGCAACTATGGGAACATAAAACTATTAAAGTAAATACCAAGGGCTTTAATGGCGGCATTCTTGATATAGATATTTTTGATGAAGAGCTGAATGTGCTGGGTAGTGAAGGATGGGAATTAGTGACGGCAATAAATACTAATCAGAGTTCTGGCTCTTCGCGGGAAGTAATCGCCATCTTCAAAAGACCTCATGATTCATAGAGGTCAACAAGATTGATCGAGTTCAATATGTAATATAACGGGGCTACCAAGGTAATTCATTTAGCTCTGACAGTAGTCAATAGAACTTAAGCCGTAGGAAGTGAGGCATCTAAACTCTGACTGCGACGAAACCGAGATAAGACCCAAGCTTCTATGTAATAACCGGCGATCGAAGAGTATTTTACGCAGCTCCAGTTGATAGTCGTACAGAGCAAGCCCAGAGCAGGCAAGATAAACGTGGCTGGTGCTACCACACCCACAATCCACCAGCTAGCCACATGGGCAATGAGCAACAGCGCCGTAAAAGTACCAGTAATGCTCAAATTCCGCCGGGTTTGTGGCGATCGAGCCATCCCAGTCAACAAAATAACGGCGGTAGAAAGCAACAGGTTAGTGGGCACCAAAAAGGCACAGATAGCCACGCAGTGACAGCGCGATAGATGATTGATCGTAGCAAAATCCAATGAAAAATCTAGCATAAGCAACTCGAGGTTTTTTTGATTCTAACGAGAAATATTGCAATTGCCGCCCATTTGCAGCAATTTGCAATGAATCTCAATGGTTACTTTACTTTTAGCAAAAATTGCCGAATTGCAGTACCAAAATTAACCTGGTGGCTGGTAGTAGGGCAAACCAGATCTTTATTTTTCAACTGTGGTAAGGGGACAAGTTTAGTGAAGGGTCGATCAGTCGCGCAGATCATGCCGTTAAAAGGCTGTTTAGCTAAACCTACCCGGTCTAGCTGCAACACATAGCTGCGCAGAGTTGGCTGCATAGGAATGGCCGCAATGACGCTTTGGCGTAAGCTCTGTTTGACCAGTTCATAGCGGTATGATCGATCGCTGTCTGGTAATGACTTAATCTTTAAACTCTGAATTTTGGTAGCAAAGCGCTTTTTCTGTATCCAATAATCAGCCTGAGCTGCTTGCAGCGCCACCAGCTTACGCAAGCCATGAAAATGGCTTTTTACAGTAGCCAATGGTTCAGTCCCGTTGGGTAGCTCTGAATTGTCGCTAACACGCTGTAAAGAAAAACTCGGCTTAGTTTGATTTTTTCAGTAAAATTGACTGTCTGGCCATTATTGGTGAAATCTAACCGCAGTTGATCAACAGAACCATTAGGAATGGCTATTTCTACCAGGTTATCTTGTAATTTATATTTGGGAGATGACTCAATTACGAGTTTACCATTAGCAATCTGCTGCATCATACCATACTCTTCGGCATCAGGAAACTGATAGTATTCATAGTTACCATAAGTTTTTTTACTAAGTAGATTTACTGTACCTGTTTTATCAAAGACAATGATGGCCTCTTTACTGAAAAGGTCGGAAGACCAAGTTCCTAGTAGTGTTGGCGATATTGTTGATGGACTAGAAGCTGGTTGAGCTAATACAGATTTTTCCAATGATAAGCTGATAAAAAGTAACAAGGCAGAACGTAACAAAAACTTCATCGATTTCCCCTGATTTTTGCTGGCTACAAAGCATTTGTAACCAGAGAATATCCAGATTCTACTGCATCTGTTTTCAGTTAAATTTATTTTTGTCCAGATTTAATCTCCAAAGCGCAAAGACGACATTAGACAATGCCTAGCTTAAAACACCTAAACAAAGTGGAAGATGGAGTGATTTGATGCTAATCATGACTTGGAAAAACTCCAGTAATTAAAGTTACTGAGTGGCTCCGAGAGTGATTAGTGTTGTTTGGGTGGCGATCGATAACCCGCTCACCCCAGTAATTTGCATTCCCTCATAGGGCTTCGGCATAGTCAGGGTCGCCTTGCATTTCCAGGTCTGTGAATCCCAAAGCTTAACAGTTTCATCTTGACCACAGCTAAACAGCGTTTGCAGGTCAGGGCTGTAGCATAGCGACCAAATACCCTGGCTATGACCCTCCAGGATTTTTAAGCATTCTCCCATGGCTGTATCCCAAATTCTAATCGTCAGGTCATCACTACCACTGACCAATAATTCGGGAGTAGTAGCCGCAGCGGGAATGAAGATTAGCACGCGAATTTCGCGGCTGTGGCCAGTAAAAGTCTGCAAACAGCTCTGTTGCTCTACATCCCACAGCTTAATGGTTAAATCATCGCTGCTGGCTAATTTAGTACCGCTGGCATTAAAAACGATCGATCGAATGCGCTGTTGATGACTGGTAAAAATACGGGTGATTTTGCCACTATTGTTGTCGCGGAGTTCGATCTGTTCACTGACTCCGGTTACAGCCAACAAGGGAAGCTGGGGATGAGCAGCGATCGCCCAGATCCAAACGGTATCTAATTCTGGTAAAGATTGGGCGGTGCTGGTGGCAATATTCCAGCGCAAAATTGTCCGATCATCGGCGACGCTAATTAGGGTTTGGTCATCTTGGTCAAATATTACTGACCACACCCAATCGGTATGTTGATCATAGGTGGTAAGGCATTCGCTGGTAGCCACATCCCAGAGTTTAACGGTGCGATCGTGGCTGCCGCTGGCTAAGAGTTTGCCGCTGGGGCTAAAGGCCAATGAGCGAATGCGACCTTGATGACCCTTCAGGGTTTGGAGTAATTCGCCGGTTGCACCGTTCCAGATTCTAATTTGACAATCATCGCTACCGCTGGCTAAGTAAACTGTCCCCGAGGATGTGGTTGGACTAACGGCGATCGTCCAAATCCGGTTGGAGGCTCCCGAGAGAGTTTTGATTGGTTCGCTGTTTTTGGTATCCCAAATGCGCACTAGTTGATCATCGCTACCAACAGCCATCATGGTTTGGTCGGGGCTATAAGAAATCGATCGAATGCGACTGCGAGGTTCACTCAGGGTGGTGATTGGTTGCCAGGTAGCTGCATTCCAAATTTGAATTTTATCGGTGCCTGCGCTAATTAATTGCTGACCATCGGGACTGAAGCTCAGTGACCAGATAGCGCTGTTTTCGGGCAATTTACAGGTTTTGATACATTCACCGCTGTTTAAATCCCAAATTTTGATGTAAAAATCGTCGCTGCCCACTAAGGTTTTACCATCGGGATGAAAGGCCAGAGCGCGCACTCGATCGGATTGGTCAGTAAAGGTTTTAAGACATTTTCTGGTTAAGACGCTCCAGAGTTTGACGTAGGTAGTACTGCTAGTGGCCAACAAGCGACCATTGCTGCTAAAGGCTACCGACCAAACTAATTCTTTGGGCTGACTAAAAGCGCGGATAAATTTGCCGAAGTTAATGTTCCAAAAACGGGCTGTACGGTCTTGACTGACGCTGATTA
>JAYUSV010000488.1:0-3488 GCA_043755495.1 Synechococcales cyanobacterium | reverse complement strand
TTTCAAGATTAGCATCAAGATCTTAAATTGCCATCAAAGAATATCTTTATTGACTGGTATTAGTTGATACCATTGGCCGTTGCCAGAAATGTCAATCCCCAAATCTGGCGTAGAAGACCCCAGTAAATCCTCGATCGGCACACTATATTCTCTTAGACTATTAAAGGCTATAGGTCTAGACTACTTGATATGACAAAAAACTACGCAGGGTGCCAGTTGCGGTTAATCAATAGTTTTTTGGCGTGAGTATAAAAATAGAGACTAAAAATGTGGTATAAAATCTAGTAGTTCTTGTGGTGTTGGCAGATTCTGATGATTTCCTTTGACAGTTGATTAAACTATCCCTCGAACTCATGGAGATTTGCTAAATGAAAAGCTGGAAAATAGGTGTGATGGTGGGTTTAGGCAGTACGCTGTTGGCAGCTACTCCCATCCAGGCATTGCCCGAATCGCAGATTGTGGATAAGCTTCAAGGTATTCCGGTATTTGCACTGACCGACTCTGATAATTTTTTGCTGACGGCTTCTCTTTCTAATGAGGCTGGTAGACCAGCTAAAGGTGGCGCTTTCTTTAGCCAGTCTGATGCCAAGACCTTTCTCCAAAAGCTCCAGAAAGAAAATCCTAACTTGGCCAAACAGGTCACAGTTCGTCCGATATCTCTCAGTGAAGTTTACAAAGCACAGATGAATTTAGACCCTGCTAAGCGGGTCGATATTTTGTATGTGCCTAATCAAAATCAGGTAAAAGCAGCTTTAAACATTGCCCAAAAATCTGAACCCAGCTTAAAGCAGTTTAGCGGGGTGCCTTTGTTTGTCGCTAAAAACAGTAAGAAAGGTACTTATCTAACCATTACTGGCAAAGATCGCAAATCGGTAGTGACGCTCTTTTTCGATCGAGATCAGCTTCAACCCTTGATTGATCGGGCTAAACAACAGCAGCCTAGTAGTACTATCGAGGTACAGGTCTTAACCCTGGAAACCGTCTTAGATGGAATGCGCAGCAAAAATGATCCGCTTTATGAAAGCTTAGTTTTTGGACCATCCAGAGAAGGTTTAGAAGTTTTACGAAGTCGTGTTACTAACAGCTCGACTCGTTAAGCCTCAAATTAAGCTAGTTTAAAAGGTTCATTGAATTCTAAGATCCAACAAAGCAGAGGATGTAATACAGTCCTGTGTTTTGTTGTGGTTGTTTACAGCAATGTAAATAGCCAAAGCGTGGTATAACAGGGGGGCGTTTAAATATTTAAGTTTCGATAAAGTAAATTTTACGGAGGATTGAGAAATGAAACATCTGAGATTAGGAGTTGCAATAGGTTTGGTCAGCAGCGCTGTCTTAGCGGTTCAACCAACCCATGCTCTATCCGACGCGCAAATTATTGAAAAACTGCAAGGCATTCCAGTAATTACTCTTACGGATAAGTCTGGCTCTCCTCTAGTAGCGCAACTTAATGATAAGCAAAAAGGTTTATTTACCGAAGTTTATTTGGGTCAAAAAGAAGTTAATGCCACACTACAAAGGTTAAAAACTACTAACCCAGCAGTCGCTAAGCAGTTGCAAATTAGAGTTGTGACACTTGGTGATGTCTACAAAACCCAAGTAAGTAGCTCTGGGGATAAAAAGCTGAATGTTTTGATAGTGCCCAGCGAAGTACAAGTCAAGTCGGCCATTAGTCTCTTAAAGAAAAGCGATCCAACTAAAGCCCAACAGTTCAACGGTGTTCCATTGTTTGTGGGTATTGCGGGCAAACCCCGAGGTTATGTTTCGATCAATTCTGCTCAAGAAAAGAAACGTATTATCCCCATATTTTTTGATAAAGAGCAATTGCAGGCCGTCTTAGATAAATTTAAAAAAGATCAGCCAACCCTCGCACCCACCACCGAGATCCAAGTAATTTCTTTAGACAGCTTGCTGACCCAAATGCGAGCAAAAAATGAGCCATTTTATGGCCAAATAGTTTTAGCTCGTTCTAGAGAAATGGTCGAATATGTGGCCAGCCCAGCCGGACAGGCCAAGCCATCTGCACCAGCAAAACCCATCGTAAAGCCCACAGCTAAGCCTAGTGGCACTAAAAAATAAATCTATTTAACAAAAGCGAGGTCTAGAAATATTTCTAGACCTCGCTTTTGGCGATCCAATGCTACCGATCGGTCAATTGGGTCAAGACCTGGTTAGATCGATCGACGAAAGCATTCATCGTATCGGCATTAAAGCCCTTCTGTGCCATCAGTGCCAAGTCATAGACATGCTGACAAATTAGGTTTACCAATTCTTCTTTGCCAGCAGTATCACCCTGAGACATTGCCGCCAAATTCTGAATTAGTGGGTGGGCAGTATTCACCATCAAAATATGCGCTGCCGGGAATTCGGGCAACTGCTGCTGCATCATTGCCATCATTTCCTGCATCCGGCGCTGTTCTTCGGGTAGCAGCACCATTGCTGGTGGTGCAGAAGTGGGGGTATCACCTTTGAGCGATTCAGTGCGAATGGTAATTTGGGGTCTGTCTAAGGCCGCCGTAAACACTTCTTTCATCCGATCGCCCAGAGTCTTGTTAGTGACCGGATCTACTACTTCAGAGGTGTCTTTTTCAATTAATGATTCGTCTAAATCTGAATCGATCCGAGAGAATTTGACTTCGCTGAACTCTTGCTCTAGAAAAGTCGCAAAGTGGTTGTCAATAAAGGAATCTAAGAACAATACCTCAATGCCCCGATTCTTGTACAAGCTGACATAAGTAGCTTGAGTGACTTCATCGGTACAATAGAAAACCCGGTTTTCTTGCTTTTCTTTGTTACGCTCCAAATATTCCTTCAGAGTAGTGAAGTTCTGTCCATTGACGGTATTTTTGCCCGTCTCGGCCTGCCAAGCATCCTCGGCAGTTTCCACTTCTACTTTTGGTTCTTCAGCATCACCAGCCCAAGTGGTGCGGAAAATGGTGATGTCTTCGGCTTGTTTTTTGAACTTTTCATCGTTCATCATCCCAAATTTGACAAAAGTACCCAGGTCTTGCCAAGCGCTGATATAAGCAGTACGGTCTTCTTGGTAAATTTCCTTTAGTCGATCGCCCACCTTCTTAGCAATATGATCACCAATGCGTTTCACTGTGCGATCATTGGTCAAAGCACTCCGCGAAACGTTCAAGGGTACATCTGGACTGTCGATCACGCCCCGCAAAGGAGTCAGGAACTTAGGAATTACTTCCTCACAGTTATCGCTGACAAATACCTGATTACAGAATAATTTGGCCTGACTTTTAGTTACATCAATCTCGGGCTTGAGCTTAGGAAAAAATAGAATTCCGTTGAGCAAAAAAGGATAGTCGGTGTTTAAATGCACCCAGAGCAAAGGCTCTGCTTCAAAAGGATACTGGTATCTATAAAATTCCAAGTAGTCTTCTTTAGTCAGGTTTTGAGGAGATTCTTTCCACAGTGCCCGCTGTTTGTTGATCTGTTCGTCATTTAGCTCGATTTTGACTGGCATGAAGTCGCAG
>JAYUSV010000487.1:0-3491 GCA_043755495.1 Synechococcales cyanobacterium | reverse complement strand
GGGGGTATTGGGCTTGAATGAGAGTATTTAGCTCTGCTTGCATAGTTCCCTACCTATAAAAAACGGCTGTAAGAATGCGGTAGCTATTGGAAGTCAATGATGATTGATTGAACCCAGAAAGCAGTGGTTTTTAGCGCTGGCCTACTAAGAGTGTTTCCTGTATGGGAACTACTAGCTCGTCAGCTAAAATACCTGGTTGGCTTCCGAGAGCGACCATTTCACCATCTCTAATTACCGTAGGATGAGCACACTCGGGGCAGTTGTACACCTGATGCTTGCCGAGGCGGACGTTGGCTGCCTCTTCAATTAGCTCGGGATGCTGGATGTAAAGTTCTAGCGCCCTTGCTGCAATTGTTGACATAGTTTCTAACTCGACGGCGGCTTTTATTTTGAGCTGCCTGTACAAGTCAGATGTCAGGTACAAAGTGACCTTTTGCTTCTCTTCCATGGTGTTTAGCGGTGCATTCCGGGTTGCTTGTTTATCAATGTAAATTAGGTTTCAGGAACTGTCAAGCTGTTTTGATGCTTTGACGGCAATAATGTTACATATCTTTACATTATTGCGTAGCAGTTTGGAGCGAAATAACTTCTATGGCCTTTTCTTCATTATCAAAGATAGCGAGTTGATCGAGAGCCAACTTTGTTAGTCAGTCAACTAGTTTGGTCTTCTGCACGGCGAGTCTTAACTGTGCAGTCTTTGCGCCAGTCGCCATTACCAGCGTTGTCGGGAGAGCTGTTGATAGCAAAAAAATCTTTCACTTTGCGAGAACTGCAACCTAGCCAAGACAAGATTACTTGTGATGCAGGAAGTATTAATAAGAATGATTTACAGCAGTTGGTTCAAACAGTAAGTCAAGTGACGGCTTGGAGCCACTTGCAGACCGATAAGTTGGGGGAGTTACTAGATTACGCGGCGGGTGATAAGTGGTGTTTGATCGTCCTGGAGTATGCTGTGAAGTATGCCAAACAAGTCAAAGCCGATCACCGAGAATTTATGGAATTGTGTAGATACCTAGGAAGGCCATAGTGGTTTGTTTCTTGCTTAGCGGTAGATGCTAGTGAGCAAAGAATTTTTACAGGGAGCCGCGATCGATCAATTAAAACCTGGAAACTAAAAACTCACTAACTTTTGTTAATTGATCCCAGAATGGATGACTAAGCCTGTCGCAACGGCATCGGCAAAGCCCCAGACAAATCCTGCGATATATCTACTTTTTCGATTTGGTCACGGATGCTGTTGAGATCGATATAGCGATCGGTCACATTTCGCAATTCCCGCGCAATCATCCCTTCGGTAGAAACTACCGTGATGTGGGTGTTTTTAGAACGCAATAGCTCGATCGCCCGCTCAAAATCGCCGTCTCCACTAAACAAAATCACCCGATTATATTGCTCAACCGTATTGAACATATCTACCACTATTTCGATATCTAGGTTAGCCTTTTGGGAATAGCGACCAGAATTATCGTCATAGTATTCTTTGAGGATTTTAGTACGTACCGTATATCCCAACCCAATCAAAGCATCCCTAAAACCACGCTGATCTTGGGGGTCTTTGAGACCGGTATACCAAAAAGCATTGACCAAATTCACATCTTGGTCGTTAGTAAAGTGCTCCAGAACCCGCTTGGGATCGAAGAACCACCCATTTTTTTGCTGGGCATAAAACATATTGTTTCCATCCACAAAAATGGATAGATGCTTGATAAGCGTTAGCATATTAAAATAGTGTAATTGTTTTGACGGGCAGTGAATATAAGCTATCTCGAAAAGTAATTAGAGCCGTAAAACCACGATTGACCGTAGAAATACAGCCAAGACCAGATAGATTTGCCAATGAAGCAATCAAGGCTCAATAGACATGAAAGCTTTTCGATCTAAATAAATGAAGATAGAATTCGGAAAGAATCAAGCTTTAAATTATACGAATTAGAATATTGAGTGTTAAGCCTAACTGATGAAATATATAAGTAAACATGTAGCAGTCAAAATCCACAGTAGGCTGTAGAACTTGATACAGAATAGATTTACCGGCAGCTAAATCGTCTGGCAGCCTCGATCAAAATCATAGGTTTTCATGGTGAATTATAAAGAATAAAAGTTAGAATATTAAACCCAATACTAGCAAGAATTGACACCTCGATCGCAAAAAGTTTAAACGCACATACACATCAGCCACTTCAGTGTCTACCAAGGGTATCTCTGGGCAATGCCTTGGTTCAAAATTATCAGAAATTCAGTCAGGATATTTTTGGTATCTAAATATACCGATCCCTACGGATTTCAGGCTAGATCTCACCTGCTACAATAAAGAGTGTTTTGCCCTCAGCCTTAATTACTATATGAGTACAGTCTCTCTGGTATTGCTAGAAATACTGATAGTTATTGGATTCTCCCGCCTCGTGGGCTTGCTGTTCCGTGCCATCAAACAGCCCTTGGTAATTGGAGAAATCATGGCTGGCATCATGCTGGGCCCCTCTTTGTTGGGTAAGCTCTTTCCAGTTACTCAAGCTTGGCTGTTTCCGCCCAGTACCGCCCCAATTTTGGAGGTGCTGGCGCAGATTGGCCTGATATTTTTTATGTTTTTAATCGGGCTAGAGCTTGATCCCAAGTATCTTAAAGGCAAAGTCCGCATAGCCGTATTTACCTCAGCTGCCGGAATCATTTTGCCATTTTTCCTGGCTGGTGGTTTAGCTCTGTGGCTATACCCCATGGGTCAGGGTAGCCAAACATCACTATTAGCTTTTAGCCTCTTTTTTGGTTCGGCTCTCTCCATCACTGCCTTCCCGGTCTTAGCCAGAATTATTAGCGAAAGCAACTTGCAAAACACTTCGATCGGCTCCTTAGCTCTAACCTGTGCCGCTGTAGATGATGTGGCAGCTTGGTGTCTGCTGGCCTTAGCAATCGCCGTAGCCAGAACCAACAATATTTATATGGCCTTGCCCAACATTGCACTGTCTTTAGCCTACATCGTATTTATGCTCACAGTGGGGCGGTGGCTATTGCAAGGTATGGCAGCTCATTACAGTCGATCGAACCGGGTCAGTCAAATTTTGTTGGCGGTGGTCTACATGTCGGTGGTCACCTCGGCGCTGATTGCCGAGGCTATTGGCATCCACTTTATCTTTGGGGCATTTTTAATCGGTGCAGCCATGCCCAAAAATGAAGGAATGGTCAGAGAAATCGCCCAAAAAACCGAAGACTTTGTGTTAATTTTTTTGCTGCCGGTGTTTTTTGTCTACAGCGGCCTAAAAACCAAAATTGGCCTAATTGATAGTCCCTACCTATGGCTGGTTTGTGGGGTCATTTTAGCCGTGGCGATTATTGGCAAGTATGTAGGCATTTACTTGACGGCCAAAAGCCTAGGGCTGCCTCAGCGGGAAGCTTCTGTACTGGGTTGGTTAATGAATACCCGAGGTTTAACTGAGTTGATTGTTTTGAATATTGGCCTTCAGCTTGGGGTAATTAATGACCTGCTGTTTGCCATGCTG
>JAYUSV010000486.1:0-3509 GCA_043755495.1 Synechococcales cyanobacterium | reverse complement strand
CTCCATCCTTATCTGTGGCAGTCACAACCACATCATAAATGCCATTATCGGCAAAAGTGTGACTGACAGTCTGACCCGCTTCAGCACTAGTATTGTCTCCAAAATTCCAACTGTAGGTAAGGGTATCTTGAGTGCCGGGATCGGTAGCAGTTACTGAGAACTGAGCCGCTTGACCCTCATTGATTCTATTTGGTTTAAGGATGTTGCGGATAGTTGGGGCAATGTTATCCACCTGAACCATTGTGGTTTGAGAGGTGGCAATGCCGTGTTTATCGGTAACAACCAAGGTGACAGTATAGGTGCCATTATCAGTAAAGGTGTGGTTGACGTTTTGACCCGACACAGCCGGGGTATTATCCCCAAAGTTCCAACTGTAGGTGAGGATATTGGTGGGTGTAACCCCTTTGCCTTGGAACCTAGCAACAGCACCTTCATTAATATTGCTAGGTTTAATGATACTGACAACATCGGTGGGATTGGTTTCTACCTGCACCACTTGGGTTTGGGTGGTTTCGCTACCATCTTTATCGGTAACCGTCAGTACAACGGTGTAGTTGCCAGTGGCACCAAAGGTATGGCTGATATTTTGACCTGTGGCTACAGGCGTATTGTCCCCAAAGTTCCAACTATAGGTCAGGGTGTCGTTTGTACCCGGATCGGTAACAGTGGTGCTAAATTGGGCTGCTTGACCCCGCAGGATTTTGTTGGGCTTAACAAGGTTAATGATCGTGGGAGCAAGGTTATTCACGGTCACTGCTGTGGTTTGGGTAGTAATACCCCCATCTTTATCAGTGACAGTTAAGGCAATAATATAGGTGCCATTGTCCACAAAAGTGTGAGCAACCTCACGACCGACAACGGGTTGGGTGTTGTCCCCGAAGTTCCAGCTATAGGTCAGGGTATCGTCAACACCGGGATCAGTAGCCGTTGCTGAGAACTGAGCTGCTTGTCCTTCGTTGATGATTGTTGGTTTAAGGATGTCAACGATCGTCGGGGCCACGTTATCTACAGTGATGGTGGTAGTCTGAGTAGTTATGGCTCCATGACTGTCGATCGCACTCAGGGTAACGGTGTAGGTGCCATTATCAGCAAAGGTGTGGTTGACGTTTTGACCTAGGGTGGGTTGGCTGTTGTCACCAAAATCCCAGCGGTAGGTGAGGGTCTCGTTGAGATCGGGGTCGGTAGCGGTGGCCGAGAAGTCCACAGCTTTACCTTCGCTGATCTGTTCAGGCTTGGTGAGGCTGATGATCGTCGGTGCTTCATTATCGAGGATGGTCAGTACGGCACTGGTGCCTTCGCCGAGAGTAGCACCGCCAGTGGGGTCAGCGAGTTGTAGAGTAACGGTTTCGCTACCTTCCACCAGGTTATCGATCAAGACGGGCACGATAACTGTTTTAGTCACTTCACCATCGGTAAAGGTCACGTCGATCGCTTCGGCGGTGTAGTCGCTGTTAGCCGTGGCGGTGCCAGCAGTGAGCAGGATCTTGACTCCGATGATGCCGCTAGTGCCGTTGGTGCGGTTGAGGGTGATGGCCTGTTCCACGCGGCCATCTTCGTGCACTTGGTAGATGGCGCGATCGAACGTGAGCACGCCAGGGCTACCAATGCTGATGACAGCTTGGGGCAATGCGGGGGCAGTCTCGGTGTTGCCGGTGTTATCAGTGGCAAGGCTATAGAAGGCGTAGCTGTGTCCGGCTTGGCCTTGATAGAAGGCTTCGGTGAGTTCGGTACGCTCTAACCAAGGGGCATAGACACCGCCATCCACGGATACGTAAATGCTATAGGTGGCGATGGCTGAGCCGTTGCTGTTATCAGTCCCGGCCCAATTCAGGGTGATGTTGGGGTCTTCGCTGGTGGAGGCGAGGGGCTGGATGCTGCTGGTGGGCTTGCCACTGTCGATGGTGTTGATGTATTCGGGGGTGTCGATCGGCTCGTTGTCATCAAAGAAGATGCGAGCAACGGCGTTGACCGTAGCACCGCTAGCAATGACCTTTTTAGCACGAATGGTGTAGTTAATAAAACCTTGACCAATATCATCTTTCACATTAGGTGGTAAGAAACCTTTCTCCGCATCGGTCAACATTTCGCCCGTTGCTGGATCGATCGCTGTTAATTTCCAGAAAGCCTCACCGGTTTGAACGTTGACCCCAGTGTTGACATCAATATAAAAGCCCAGTTTATCCCGCAGGTCCAGGCGTTCGCTGTAGAAGGCTTTGTTCTCGGGGACTTGGAAGAACAGGTCGCCCCAGCCAAAGTTACCCACCCGGAAGGTGCGCCAATCTAGGTCGGCATCGAGCTGCTGGGTCACGCGCACTTCATGTACAGGTGCAGTGGCATCGGCGGCGTTCTCAAAGCGAATGGTGTAGGGCAAAGCATCCTTGGCATTTACCCAATGCTCTTCACCAAAGCCTTTGGGGCCAAGAATATCATTGGGATCCCGAGGACGGAAGATGGGAATAAAGCCATTCGGCCCGAAGGGATTGGATGGATTATTGGGATTAAAGGGGCTATTGGGATTATTGGGATTGAAAGGGCTATTGGGGTTGTTAGGATTGAATGGATTATTGGGGTTGTTAGGACTGTTGGGGTTGTTCGGATTAAATGGATTATTGGGGTTGTTAGGGTTGTTCGGATTGTTAGGGTTGTTCGGATTGCTAGGGTTGTTCGGATTGCTAGGGTTGTTTGGATTGTTGGGGTTATTTAGGGGGGGGATGTATTGAGGAGTGGGATAATTTATAGGACTGATTGGAGTAATAGTCGGGGTGGGAAAGAGTCTTTGTGAAGGTTTCGGGTTTGTCAAATCTTGAAGCTTATCACTATACTGTTGTCCGCGTTGTATTCCTTGCTGTACGGAATCACTATTACTATTCGTTCCTGTAGCTTGATTAATAGCTCCCGCAATACCTTCCACGCTCACTCTAATAACAGTTCCAATTGCATAACCAACACCAAAGGCTCCGACCACAAGACCTCCTATCACATGAACTGGAGTTGTCCCCTCTGGATCGATCAAGTCAGTTGGACGATTGCTCACATATCGATAAAAATTAGTATCGCCACCTTGATAGCCGATCATGTCAGGAGAAGTGAATCGTCCGATTTGACTGTCATAGTAGCGTGTTCGCATGAAGCTTAAGCCATTAGCTTCTTCAGATACACCATATTTGCCAATATATTCAAAGGAATTGCCAGTAATTTCCACTTCAAAGATGTTGGTGCCAAAGGGATCGTAACTATACTGATCGACAATCGCACCCGTACCACTAGTAATATTAGCTGTGGAACCAAGGGCATCAAAGTCATAGAAGGCCGTATCACTGCCTGCTTGCTGGCTCACCAAGCCTATACCATGAGTATACTTAGCCTTGAGGTTGCCGCTGCCATCGTATTCTGCAAGAACATTGCCCCAACCTGAGGGATCGACGAGGTATTCGGTGCGAGTGCCATTGTAGGTGCTAGCGCTGCGATTGCCGAAGAAATCGTACTCATAGGTGGTGAGATTGAGGTCA
>JAYUSV010000485.1:0-3511 GCA_043755495.1 Synechococcales cyanobacterium | reverse complement strand
GGGTGCGTGTGACTTTCTACAGAGAAAAATTAGAATGGAAGAGTAGCAGTAAAACCAGAGGTGGTATATGAATACCGAAGATCAGGAAAGACTAAAGCAAAGCGTAAATGATATTGCAGCAATCCTTTACAAAAACACACCGCCAGAACAGGTCAAAACGCTCAAAGGTATTGAAACATCCATTAGGCAACATGCTCAGCAGAGTATCTTGCCCCAATTAGCCCTTTTTTTGCAACTGAAACGTCTGGAACAAGCAAAGGATACCCCCGAAGTTTAACGAGTATTTTAGGTGAACTTCACCTGACTAGTGAGCAAGTGAAGCGCCTTGAAGTAGAACCATATAAACGCATTAGTCCGATGCTAGAAGCTTGCTGTTTAACGGTTAGCGCTAATTCATCTTACCGGCACACTACCGAAGATATTGCTTTACTAACAGGATTAACAATCAGCTTTAAAACTCAACAAGAAATGGTTCAAAGCCATGATTTTGGAGAACCTGAAGCCCATAGCCTTGTACAAGAAGTCAGTATTGATGGTGGTACGGCAAGACTCATTCCAATAGAAGGTGAAGATTCGCCTTGCTGGAAAAATTATAAAGCAGTGCATCTAGCTCCAGAAGGCATAGTTGGCGCGTGGATAAGTGACAATCCTGCTCTGAGCACATGGCTCAACAAACAACCTTTAGACATGCCATTGTTCTGTCTAGGTGATGGCCACGATGGAATATGGAATTTGTTTAGTGAGATTAATCCAGCAGTTCAAAGAATAGAGATACTAGATTGGTATCATTTGATGGAGAATTTGGAGAAAGTTGGAGGTTCAATGAACCGACTATCTGAAGCCAGAACGCTTCTCTGGAAAGGTAAAGTTGATGAAACAATCGCCTTGTTTAAAGACTGGGACGATCATCAAGCCCAGTGCTTTTGCAAATACATGGACGGTCATCGAAATAGGATACCCAACTATGACTATTACCAGTCAGAAGAAATCTGTTCAATTGGCTCAGGCAATATAGAAGCAACGATAAAGCAGATAGCGAGTCGCGTTAAAATATCTGGAGCTAGATGGAAAAGAGAGAACTTACCCAAAGTACTGGCTCAGCGGGCTGCTTATCTTAACAAGGCGATTTGATTTTTCTTCTTAGAAAGTCACACGCACCCAATTTTAACTTCTTCATTGTCTTCTGATTCTTCACTAATTGCAATTGATGCTTCTCTTGTTTCAAATTTTCCAGCCCAAGAATATTCATGATCTTTACCCTCATCATCTGCTGCGCTGAAGCAAATATTCCATTCCACACCATTGAAAGATTCACCATTCGCTATATCTTTTAGACTATTGATAGCCTTTAATATTTTTGTTTTGCCAGCACCGGATACGCCAACTAAAAGATTAAGATTTGTCAGAAAATCTACTGGTGCTAATCTCCATTTATATTCATCATCATAATACTCTAACTTCTTGATATTCATATTAACTACCCGTAATCTTTGGCTTTAAAACCTTGTGTTGTTTACTGCAATAATTGAATCGTATGTTAGCATCTGACGCTTCTTAACTGCAACTTACCTCAACTTCGGGGAATAACAATTTCCTCATCAACAAAAATCCCACCGTTTGACGGGTGGGAGAATTCCTTGGAGTAGAAAAATTACTTAGTTTCAGAGAACTCGGCATCAATTACATCGTCGCCGCCGCCACCGGTAGGGCCAGCGCCGCCATCATCACCGCCGCCTTCGGGGGGAACACCACCGCCTGCTTGCTGGTAGATGTTGCTGCCGATCGATAGCAGCAACTGCTGAGCTTCGGGTCTGATCCGCTGAATTTCAGCGTCATCTTCTTTAGCCACTGCTTCCCGTAGCTCCTTAACCAAACCTTCCAGCTTAGCTTTTTCATCAGCAGGTACTTTATCGCCCAGCTCTTCCATTTGCTTTTCGGCTTGGTAGCAGAAAGAATCGGCTTCGTTCTTGCGATCGACTTTTTCCCGAGTTTCTTTGTCAGCATTAGCGTTGCTTTCAGCTTCTTGCACCATCCGCTCTACTTCGTTTTTGTCCAGAGTAGAAGCACCAGTGATGCTGATGGACTGTTCTTTGCCAGTACCTTTATCACGAGCAGTAACGCTCAAGATACCGTTGACATCAATGTCGAAGATTACTTCTACTTGAGGCACGCCCCGTGGAGCCGCAGGAATACCGTCCAGACGGAAGGTTCCCAAAGACTTGTTGTCACGAGACATTTCCCGTTCACCTTGCAAGACGTGGATTTCTACGTTGCTTTGGCCATCTACCGCAGTCGAGAAAGTCTCGGATTTTTTGGTAGGAATGGTGGTGTTGCGTGGAATGATTTTGGTCATAACGTTGCCCAAGGTTTCTACGCCCAAAGAGAGCGGAGTAACGTCTAACAACAGAATGTCTTTAACTTCACCAGATAACACGCCCGCTTGAACCGCAGCACCGATCGCTACTACTTCATCAGGGTTAACGGTTTGGTTTGGTTCTTTACCCAAGATTTTTTTAACTAGTTCTTGCACTGCGGGAATCCGAGTGGATCCACCAACTAGCACTACTTCATCAATTTTGGATTTGTCCAGCTTGGAGTCGGCGATCGCTTTTTCTACTGGTACACCGCAACGCTTGATCAAGTCCGCACAGATTTCTTCAAACTTGCCGCGAGTTAACTGCAACTCTAAGTGCTTAGGCCCATCTTGGGTAGCAGTAATAAAGGGCAGGTTGATTTCGGCTTGAGTCGAACTAGATAGTTCAATCTTGGCTTTTTCAGCAGCTTCAGTTAAGCGTTGGAGAGCCTGACGGTCTTTGCGCAGGTCGATGCCTTCTTTCTTAGCGAAGTCGTCGGCCATGTGGTCTACGATTTTTTTGTCAAAATCGTCGCCGCCTAAGTGAGTATCACCAGAGGTAGAGAGTACTTCAAATACGCCTTCACCTACTTCTAGGATCGATACATCAAATGTACCGCCACCTAAGTCGAATACCAAAATGGTTTCGCTGCTCTTTTTGTCGAGTCCATAAGCCAGCGATGCTGCTGTAGGCTCGTTGATGATCCGGCGAATTTCGATACCGGCAATTTTACCGGCATCGATCGTGGCTTGGCGCTGAGAGTCGTTAAAATAAGCTGGAACGGTAACAACGGCTTGAGTAACGGTTTCGCCCAAGTACTTGCTGGCATCATCTACTAGCTTGCGTAGTACTTGTGCAGAAATTTCTTCGGGAGCAAACTTTTTACCAGCTCCAGGGCTATCAATCCGCACATTGTTGCCGTCGTTGACTACTTTGTAGGCAACTTCGGTGGCTTCATGAGTAATTTCGTCGAAGCGGCGACCAATGAAGCGCTTGACAGAATAAAAGGTATTTTCGGGGTTCATTACTGCTTGCCGCTTAGCAATTTGCCCTACTAGTCGATCGCCGTTTTTGGCGAATGCCACTACAGAAGGAGTTGTCCGAAAACCCTCAGCGTTAGCAATTACAGTTGGTTTTCCACCTTCCATCACCGCTAC
>JAYUSV010000484.1:0-10887 GCA_043755495.1 Synechococcales cyanobacterium | reverse complement strand
TCGCAGGATCAATCATTTTTTTGACACTCCTTAGTAACAGCAGTTGGCTTTCATATTGGTTCCGAAATGCTAGCCGATCAAGAGTATTCCTTGATTGATAAAGTAGTTCGCTACACCAACCGAGGCAGTGGGTTTGATACTTGGTTACAAGGAAAACAAGTATCGGTAAAGGGGAAACGATTAAGTCATTGGTACTGGATCGTTGTACATGGTAAGCACAACTCTTCTGGCGTAGAAGCCGAACATTTTCAGCTTGCTCTTGATGCTCTAAACCTTTTGGCACAGTACCGTCCCGAATCTAGTAAACTAATCTTGAAATGGGCATCAAAAGGCTTTCTAGATTTTGCTGAGCTACAGCAAAGGTTGTTCTCTTGTATTCAAGGCGAACTTACTGGGATTAATCTCTAAAAGGCGATTAAAAAAAGCCCCACTCACAATAAGCTGAGTGGGGCTTTTTTTAGCTGGTTAGTTCTGCTAGTAACTCTGCGGCTATCTCAAAATTGGCAGTTACATTTTGAATATCATCGAGGGCTTCGATACTCTCGATCGACTTCAATAACTGTTTACCTCTATCCAGCTCTACTACTTCTACCGTGTTGCCCGGAATCCAGCGCCATTCTGAATCAG
The DNA here is from genome assembly GCA_043755495.1 of Synechococcales cyanobacterium. Lineage (GTDB taxonomy): Bacteria > Cyanobacteriota > Cyanobacteriia > Cyanobacteriales > Chamaesiphonaceae > JAAFHZ01. The sequence goes on along the minus strand of JAYUSV010000484.1, from coordinate 10,260 downwards.
TCACGTTAAATCCGGCCCCTCGGAACCAATCACATAATTTTTCTAGGCCAGCAGTATCAATAAAAACCTCAGCTCCCGCGCCTTCTTCGTCAGCAAACAATTCGTAAAAGTCAGCACCACTCTCCAAAGAAGCCTCTAACAAGGTGTCTTCATCTACTGCACCATTAATAATACAAACTCCTTTATGGGCAAACATCCAGCTTACACAGCCGGTTTCACCCAAGTTCCCACCCCGTTTGTTGAAAATTGCTCGTAGATCGGCAGCAGTGCGATTGCGGTTATCGGTTAGAGCCTCAATAATCAGTGCCACTCCACCGCAGCCATAGCCCTCATAGCGAATTTCTTCTAACTTATCAGCTTCACCGCCCAAAGTTCCTGCCCCTTTAGCGATCGCCCGATCGATATTGTCGTTGGGTACTCCGGCAGCCTTGGCCTTGTCGATTGCTGTACGCAACTGAAAATTCCCAGCCGGATCGGGAATTCCACTACGCGCCGCCACAATAATTGCCCCCGACAACTGCGCAAAATTCTTGCCTCTAGCGGCATCTACTCGTGCTTTTTGCCGCTTGATAGTCGCCCACTTACTATGCCCTGACATAGATACCTCGCCTAAACTGATTTACCAGGAGCCAATACTCCGGCCAAAATCATATTAGTCGCTTCTTTGGACTGTCGATCGATCATTTCTGAACTCAAAAGATCTTGTCCCGGCCACATACATTTAATATTTTCGCGGGCGATAAAATAAAAAGCGCAGCTTCCCACAATACCAATGGCCGTATGACGAGATTCCAATGGGCGAAAATCGCCGGTGGCAATACCTCGATCGAGTAAACCAATCAACTGACCAAACAAAATCTCCGCAGTCTGTTGGGGATAGTACTTACCGCTGTTTTGGATGGCCTCTAGCGCAATGATACTAGTCATTTCTGGGCGCTTACGCATTTTTTGATACATGTTAGCAATGACTTTTACCAAAGCTTCTGGCGGACTTAGTTGATCTAAATTTAGTTGCTTGACCAGTTGTAAGTCTTCATTGAAGCAGCGCTGCATCACCGCTCTGTACAGCTCTTCTTTGCTATTAAAGTAGTAGTAGATCATCGCTTTCGTCACCCCAGTTTTAGCGGCGATCGACTCGGTGCGCGCTGCTGCTAGACCGCCAGCTGCAAACTCGATCGTCGCTGCATCCAAAATCTGACATTTGGTAGCTTCGGGATCCCGAGTAGCTACTGTTCTTTTCAGCGGATTGAGGTTGGACATCAGGAAACTTTTTGGGGAATACTAAAAAAAACTCTTAACTAACTATTAAGTATATTACAGACCAAAAGTACTGACGGAAACTTTGAATATCTGGATGAAACAAGCTTGACACGATGTTAACACTCTCGTTAAGATAACTAACAAGTAAGTTAATTATTGGGTTCAGCTAATTTGAGGGATGTTTGGGTTACTGCAAAGTTGCTCTTGTCCCTTGATTTTATTTCTCCGATCGTACTTTCTGAGGTTTAAGCCCTCCTCCCCCATCTAAAGCATGCCTGAAACTCCTATTAATTCTGCCTCCACTGATTCCGCCGATAGCTACGCTTCCGCCAATGGCGATCGGATCAGAGAAGCAAAGTCAGCAGAAAATTCTGCCAGCCAAGCCAGTAAAGGGTTTGATACCACACGAATTGATACACCTAGCTCAGATCTTAGCTTGAATAATACCACCTCAGTTGGGAAGCCGCTGCCTACTGGTGATATTAGTCTACAAGGTGATTCCAGCAATTTTTTGACTGGCGAGTTGTTAACCCTCGGCCACGATTTGGTGCCGAGCGCCGAGCAGCCGATGCCAGAGTTGGCACCGATCCCTTTCTCTAGTAATGCATCGCAAGTAGAACCTTGGTATCAGAAAAAATGGATTTGGTTATTGGCCGCACTGGGATTGTTGTCAGTCCCAGTCGCTCCTTATGTAGCGAACCAAGTTAGCGAAAGTATTAAGCCCAAACCGCCAGTGGTCGTGGCTCCGCCGCCTAAAATCACCTCGGTAACTGCCTTGGGCCGACTAGAGCCAGCCGGGGAAGTCACTAAACTGACGGCTTCTTCTTCCCAAACTGCGTTGGTACGAGAAGTGCTGGTGCGAGAAGGAGAAAAAGTAGTGCCGAACCAAGTGTTAGCGGTACTGGATACTGTTTCGATGAAACAGGCACAGTTGGCCAAAGCCAAGGAAGATATTCGATCGGCTCAAGTCAACTTAGATAAAGTCAAAGCTGGTGCCAAGGGTGGCGAAATTGCCGCGCAGCGCTCAGAAGTCTTGCGGATTCAACAAGAATTGCGGGGAGAAATAGCTACCAGTAAAACTATTTTGGATCGCCTCAAGCAGCAGTTAGTTTTAGATGGGGCTGTCCAAAGCGATCGAGTCGGCGAACTGCAAAAGCAATTAATCGGAGAAGTGGCCACCTCTGAATCAGAAGTCCGACGGCTAAGCTTAGTGGCACAGAATGCTGAAATCGAATTACAGCGCTACCAAAAGTTATATGATCAAGGTGGTACACCTGCGATTTTATTAGATAGTAAGCGATTGGCCAGAGATACTGCCCGTCAAGAAATTGCCAAAGAACAGTCTAAGCGTAGTCAAACTATTGAGGTACTGCGCAAGCAAATTTCGGGTAATAGTGCCACCAAAAAACGTATTGACAGCACTTTAGTTCAGCAAATCAAAGAAGCTGAAGCTACCTATAGCAAGAATGTGGCCACCTTAAACGAGCAAATCAACCAGGCCAAAGCCAACGTCGATCGGATTGTAGAAGTGCGGCCAGTAGATCTGCGCAGTGCCGAAGCCGAAATTGCCAAGGCACAAGCGGCAGCAAGACAGGCTCAGGCTGATTTAGAGCTGTCTTATGTACGGTCGCCGATCGCTGGTGAGATTTTCAAAATTCAGACCAAACCAGGTGAAGCGCCCAGTACCCAAGGCATTTTAGAAATCGCTCAAAATGACCAAATGATGGCGATAGCCGAGGTTTACGAAAGTGACATTGGTAAAGTTAAAGTTGGTCAAATAGCCCAAATCAACAGCGAAAGTGGTTCCTTTGTGGGCAAAATTCAGGGCAGAGTAGTACAAGTAGGCTTACAAGTCGCCAAAAAAGACGTACTCAAAACCGATCCGGCGGCTGACGTAGACTCTCGAGTGGTAGAAGTCAAAATTTTGATCGATCCAGCCCAGACCAATCTGATTCGGGGTTTGACCTACTCCAAGGTAGAAGTCAAGATTATGACCGAATAATTCGCTACATACTTTATTTAACAGTGGTGCCCCGATGAAGATTCCTTTAGCTTGGTTGCAGCTCAGCCATGAGAAAATCCGTTTACTAGTGGCGATCGCTGGTATTTCTTTTGCCGATGTTTTGATGTTTATGCAGCTTGGTTTTAGTGATGCACTGTTTGAGTCAGCAGTAGTGTTTCATACCAATGTTAAGGGAGATGTTTTTTTGATCAGTCCCCAGTCTACATCGTTGGTTGCGATGAAAACCTTCTCTGCGCGACGTTTACAGCAGGCTCGGTCACTTGATAATGTCGAGAGCATTAATCCAATTTATTTGGATTTTCGGATTTGGAAAAACCCCGAAAATAAAAGCACACGGGCAATTATGGTCATTGGCTTCAATCCTGGCGATGCAAAGCTTTTTACCTTGCCAGGAGTAGCAGAAAATATAGACAAGGTATTGTTGCCAAACAGTTATTTATTTGACACTCAGTCACGAGAACAATTTGGAGATGTCAAAAAATGGTTCAACACTGGTCAACAAGTGACTACCGAGGTAGCCAATCGCAAAATTACTATTGGTGGCTTGTTCGAAATGGGAGCCTCTTTTGGAGCTGATGGTAATATGCTAAGCAGTGATACCAATTTTATTCGCCTGACCAATCGAGACAAAGGATTGATCGATGTGGGGGTAATTCAACTAACTCCCGGTAGTGATGCAAAAGCTACTGCCGCAAAATTAGTCCAAATTTTGCCGAAAGATGTTAGGGTTTTTACCAAAGAGGAATTTATCAGCTTTGAGCGTAAGTATTGGGAAGAAGGCACTGCAATAGGATTTATTTTCACACTGGGTACAGTGATGGGCTTTATTGTGGGGATTGTAATTGTGTACCAAATTCTCTATACCGATGTGGCCGATCACTTGTCGGAATATGCCACTTTGAAAGCAATGGGCTATACCGACTGGTACTTATTGGGTGTGGTTTTTCAAGAAGCCATAATTTTATCGGTCATCGGCTTTATGCCAGGGATGCTTACAGCAGTTGGACTCTACACGCTAACTCGTAGCGCTACAAGTTTACCACTAATGATGACTTTGGCGCGTGCTATCACCGTTTTCTTGCTTACCATGATCATGTGTTTGGTTTCTGGGGCAATCGCCGTGCGCAAGCTCAGAGCCGCTGATCCCGCCGATATGTTCTAAGGAGAAAACCATGCTAGATAAACTTCGAGATAATCAGCAATCGATCTCTAGGATCATTGATCCCAGAGGGATTGAAAATGCTGTGGTGTCGATCAAAAGTCTTAACCATTACTTTGGCAAAGGCTCGCTGCGCAAGCAAGTATTGCAAGATATCACTTTAGATATTGGCCAAGGTGAGTTGATTATCATGACCGGTCCATCCGGTTCGGGCAAAACCACTTTGTTGACCTTAATGGGTGGTCTGCGATCGCCCCAAGAAGGCAGCCTTCGGGTGTTAGGCGAAGAACTGCGGGGGGCGGGCAAAGGCAAAGTGACCAAGTTGCGCCGAAATATCGGCTATATTTTTCAGGCCCATAACTTATTAAAATCGCTCACCGCCCAGCAAAACGTAGAAATGTCTGGGCAACTGCACAACATGAGTGGCTCAGAAGTACGCCAAAGATCGGCGATGATGCTGGATGCAGTAGGGTTAAGCGATCGAAAGAAGTATTATCCAGACAGTCTCTCTGGTGGTCAAAAACAGCGGGTGGCGATCGCTCGCGCCCTAGTGAGTCACCCTAAACTGGTACTGGCCGACGAACCGACCGCCGCTTTAGATAGCAAATCGGGGCGCGATGTGGTGATGATTATGCAGCGATTAGCCAAAGAGCAAGGTACTACTATTTTGATGGTGACTCACGACAACCGGATCTTGGATGTGGCCGATCGAATTGTGAACATGGAAGATGGCTGTTTAGCCGGTAGTATCCCAGTGCAGATCAGTAACCAAGTTATCCGATAAGTTAATTGAATTGATCTAACATAGTATCTACCTCTAAACAGTAAAGATGGGGGATTGAGGAGTTATTTTGGGCATGACGACTACAAAATGCTCCTTATAAACTACATTTTTTCAATGTGCTGTGGAATACGGCGAAAATATTGAATAGCAAATAATTCCTGAAAAAGTTATTATTACTTAACATTTTAGCAGAAGTCTTACTAGCTAAGGATTCTGTGCATAATTTACCAGGCTAAAGCTCAGATCTGATTAAGCTTTATTACTGGTTGGTTTGTGCTTTTTCAGAGAAGTATCTATTATTTCCTCAGTGAGTAGATATAAAGTCGATCGCACGGCAACGTTGTGATTTATCGAGATCTGAAGACTACATGCAATTTGCTCAGCTATTCGTGGCTGTGTATAACTCTATGTATTGGGTATGGCTGACACTTTTTTTGGTATGACCGATATGATAAACAATTTCTTGGAATCGATTTCCCCATCGATGAGCCAGGCACCTTTGCCAAGCTTACCGGTACTGCTGATGCAGACGGCCACCGCTAGTCCGGTGTCGATAGATGGCTTGGTAGCTCCAATTTTAAAATCTCTACCCATGATCTTGGGAGCGATCGCTTGGCTGTTGCTCGGTTGGTTGGCTGCCATGATTGCTTCTTGGCTAGTTGGCAGTTTGTTAGCCAAAACCGATATTGACAACAAAATCTTGCAGAAGATTACTGGCAGCAATACGATCGGTGGTTGGTCGGCAGAAAAGCTGGCTGCAACCATCACTTTTTGGATCGTCTTCTTGTTTGGTGTTATTGCGTTCTTGAATACCCTGAATCTCACCGCGGCATCAGCACCCCTGCAAAATATGCTCAGTCAAATTCTGGGCTTCTTGCCACGCTTACTAGTTGCTGGGTTGCTAGCAGTAGTGGCTTGGGTCGTGGCCACGTTTGTCAAGAGCTTAATTCTTAAAACGTCTCAATCTTTTGGCATCGATCGCAAGTTGCAAGTAGGCGAAGGCAGCAACAATGCCATGCTGCCCAGCAAAACAATTGCTGATTTAAGCTTCTGGGCAATTTTGTTTTTCTTTCTGTTACCAGTACTAGATACCTTGGGCTTAGGTAGTTCTTTAGCACCAGTGCAGAACTTGTCTGCTGATATCATGAGTGCAATACCCAAAATCATCAAAGCCGTGATTATTGGTGCAGTAAGCTGGTTTGTGGCTAAAATCGTACGCGATATTGTGACTAACATTGCAGCGGCTGCTGGTTCTGAGCGTTTAGCAGCGCAGTTGGGTTTAAATCGATCGATGCCCAACCAAACCCTGGCTGGCATTGCCGGTACTTTGGTGTTTGTGACAATTTTGGTTCCGGGTATTATCTCGGCTCTACAAGCACTTGATATTGAAGCAATTTCTGGTCCAGCAATCTTAATGCTGAACCAAATTACTTTAATGCTGCCTCGGGTACTGACTGCGGGTGCCTTAATTGCCTTGTCTTACTTCATTGGTCGCTTCTTGTCGGAGTTGGTTACTACCACTTTGGCTACTTTAGGCTTCGACAATATTGTTCAAGTGTTGGGCTTAAGCAACTTAGTCAACGAAGCTGCTCCCCAACGAACTGACAGCATTGAAGGTGGTGCTAACACCAAGACTCCTTCGCAGCTTGCTGGCATTTTGGTGCTGGTGGCTACTATGCTTACTGCGGCAATTTCGGCTACCAATATTCTGGGTATTCCATCACTGACTGGCATTACTGAAAGTGTCTTGTTCATTGGCAGCCAAATTCTGATTGGTTTGGTGGTGTTTGCGGTTGGTTTATTCTTGGCTAACCTCGCCTTCCGATTAATCAGTGCTTCTGGTACTCGCCAATCTAACATCTTGGCGCAAACTGCTCGGATTGTCATCATCGTCTTGGTTGGTGCCATGGGCCTACAACGAATGGGCATTGCCACAGATATCGTCAACTTGGCCTTTGGTTTAACCCTGGGTGCCTTGGCGATCGCTGCGGCTATTGCTTTTGGCTTGGGTGGTCGCGATGTGGCGGGCGAACAGCTCCGTCAGTGGCTCACTAGCTTTAATCGTCGTCCATAAAAAATTAATCCTCAATCTTGCCGGGTACCAGAGCACTTGCTCCTGTGCCCAGCTTTTTTTATACTCAAGAAGAGATTTACTAACAGCAATCATGGAAACTACTTCGACAGAAACCAACAACAGTCTAGGGATTGACTGCGCTACATCTTGCGTCAGTGGATGTATTCAGCCAGATAACTGCCCTGGCCAGCAGCATGTCAGCGCTGCGGCTAACTTTATCGACAATATCTCGATCGACAAAATGCACGAAATCGCCGAAGAAGCCCGTCGCAAAAAGCTTAGTGCCCCTCCCCAGTGGGTTATTCCAGAATGGAATGATTAATCGATAGTGAGCAATTTTATTAACCTTTGCAAAAATACAGCTCTCTGGCACATCTCTAACATGTATTCGGAGGTAACATTTAGAAGTATCCACAAGCTAGTAACTTGTAAAGATTTGCAGTAGATTATGGACTCGATCGCTCCCGAACAATGGCAAAAGACCTTAGCTGGCACTTGTGCTGCCATCCTCCTATTAGGGGCAGGTTTGGTGGCAACGAATCCCACTCCGGCCACCTATGAAAATTACTTGGTTGGCCAAATCGAGAATCGTCTTTTGCAAGAATGCAGTAAGGCTGGGATGAATTTGTTAGGTGCAGTAGCTAACACGGCCTGTCTGGGAGTTAGCAAAGTAAGCAGTCCTTACTTAAGGCAATCGATTCAACCCGTTGTGTCAAGCAATACCACCAGACATAATTTGGTAGTAGCTAGCATCTATCAAACCGAGTTGGAAGTGCCCGAGTTAAAATTCTCTGGCAAAGTCTCGGCGATCGGTGCTTTCAATACTTTTTTGGTATATCAAATGCCCTGAAACTTCTAAGTATTGTCCTCGTCATGGGAAAATGAGAGGTATGCCCTATAAGGGAGCTACACTAAACTAGAAAAACTAGAGGCTTTATGCTGTTTGCCCCTGTCCGTCGCATTCACCTGCTGCGGGTTAACCTGCTTCACCTTTGCAACCAGTCGGTTAGATTAGGGCTGGCGACCATTCTGGCTGTTAGCGCTCTGATGTTGCCTTCATTAGCTCAAAATGAAACAGAGAGCAGCCAAGGAATCAGCATTAGATCTCTAACTCAAGAAGCCAATTCCAAAACTCAAGTTGTGACAGCGCGAGACAGTGTTCAAATTTATTATCCAGCACGACAGTTGCAGGCGCGCGCAGATTTTGCTCAGTATTTCATCAAAGAACAGCGCATGTTACTGAGTGGCAATGTTTATGTCAAACAACAAGGGAATACCCTACAGGGTGAGACAATTACTTACACTATTCGGGATGGCCAGTTTTTAGTCACTCCTAAACAGGGTGAAGTAGTTCAATCAGTATATAATGCTGCACCCGAAGGTAAGCCCCGTCAAAACATGACCATTCGATCGAGTCGTCAAGAGGCCAACTCTAAAACTCAAGTGGTTCTGGCACAAGATAATGTCCAGTTGGCTTATCCTGCCCAAAACCTCCGTGCCCGTGCCGATCGAGTACAGTTTTTTGGCAAAGAGCAAAAAATTGTGATGAGTGGTAGTGTGGTGGCTTTGCAGAGAGGGAATAGTATTCAAGGAGAAACCTTAACTTATTCGGTCAAAGATGGACGCTTTTTGGCGTTGCCTAAAAATGGTGGAACTGTTAATTCCATTTACGTGATTCCCGATGATGGTACTAACTAGTACCTGGTAATGGGTATAACTCCTAGGAGCCTGTTTGTCTATGCCACCTTGCAATATTTTTAGATGAAGATAGTTTTAGATAATGTCCAGAAAACCTATGGCAAAAAACAGGTGGTGAAACGTGCCAGTCTGTCGGTAAGCCAGGGCGAAGTGGTAGGTTTACTAGGGCCTAATGGAGCCGGAAAAACAACGACTTTTTATATGGCGGTGGGTTTAGAGAAGCCCACGAGTGGCCGAGTATGGCTAGACGATCGAGATATTACCAAGTTGTCTATCCATCAACGAGCTAGATTGGGTATAGGTTATTTAGCCCAAGAAGCAAGTATTTTCAAACAGCTTACTGTGTTGGAAAATTTGCTGCTGGTGATGGAACAGAGCGGAGTTCCCCGCAAGGAGTGGAAGCGTCGATTGGAGGAGTTGATAAGTGAGTTTAGTCTATATAAGGTGGTACACACTTTAGGTGGTCAGGTTTCGGGAGGTGAGCGACGCAGAACAGAGCTGGCTAGAGCCTTGGCAGCGGGCTACAATGGCCCGAGTTTTTTGTTGCTGGACGAACCTTTTGCTGGGGTAGATCCGATTGCCGTATCTGAGATTCAGAAAATTATTGCTGGCTTGACCGATCGAAATATGGGCATTTTGATCACTGACCATAACGTGCGCGAAACTTTGGCGATCACCGATCGGGCTTATATTATGCGCGATGGTGAGGTGTTGGCTTCGGGGACGACTGAAGAGATGTACGGCAATCCATTGGTGCGTCAATACTATTTAGGAGATTCTTTTCAGTTTTAACTTCCCTTGGTCTTTCTTGATGTACAAGCCTTTTTCATTAGCTAACTCCAAGTAAAACTCCAGTATTATGGCTGAGGACTTAGGGGAGTGTTGGTGATAGATTGTGCAGCAGAACAATCGCTAAACCAGCACCGAGTAATTTTAATCTCGGCATTTGTGTGCCGAGGAAGGGATTACCCTACATTGAATCTTCATTAAGGGTAGCGCGTAATGATCCAGTGCTGCAATGTTTTGCTCTAAATGCTTTGGGTGATAGTTATAAAGCTTTGGGTGAATATCAAAAAGCGCAGGAGAATTATCGTCAATCGATCGCTACCTTTCAGAAAGTCACCAAAATCAAAGGTAAGGGTAGCAATTTAACGCGGGACACATGAAAGACCCTCACCCCAGCCCTCTCCCAAGGCGGGAGAGGGGGCAAGAGACTTCGCTTTGTGCTCCTGCTCCCCTTCTCCCATCTTGGGAGAAGGGGT
>JAYUSV010000483.1:0-3525 GCA_043755495.1 Synechococcales cyanobacterium | reverse complement strand
AACCACCCGTAGGGCTTGGTCTTGGCCAATCTGCTAGGATGGTGCAGCCTGAAGCGACGAGAGATGTTTGCATCGTCTCGTTTCGGTCGTTTCGCTTCAGGCTCACAATCCGTTAAAGCAGATTAGGACAAGACTGGTGGCAACTTGGTACTGTGAGTTGATTGGGCTGTAAGCCAGAGAGGGTAAGCCATTCCATATTTGATGGTTGGCCAAGTTGAACCCCGATCCTTGAAATCGATATAGTACGCTTTTTTGTGAATTCCTTGAATGCCTTTATGAGTAAAGCTTTCGGGGTTTATTTTTCGTTCGATCCATCTAGCTAAATGGCTGAAACCCTTGCCAGCTATTGATCCTAGAAACGTACTTAATACACATAATAAGATTTCCAGAACCCTTACTCAGAGCTGACTTGAAGGGGGGCACCAATAGCGTATATGCTATAGGGTGAAACCATTAGTTTATACGTCGAACACATGTACTTAGTACAACTTCGATGCCCATATCTACCCATGAATGCTAAAAAACCACCCTCCCAAAAAACCAAGCGCTTGACGATAGAATTAGAATGTAATGAGGAGCAATACCCGGTAATCGGCGTTCGCTCTCGGATAAAGTTCAAGAATTTTTGTATGTTGTACCAACTCGCTTCCGAGGATTTAGCAAGAGATAAGAGAATAGGCGGTGCTGAATATCGCGTATTACATTTTTTGCTGTCCAGGATGGGTTATGAGGGTTCAGTACGAATTTCGCAGCGTGATATTGGTGAGGTGATTGATATGAAGCAGCCCAGCATTGCTAGGGCGATGAGGGTACTGATGGAAGTTGGGGTTATTCGCTCTGAGGGTAAGCCCGGTCAAACAGCTACTTACATGCTAAATCCTTACTATGGAAGCCGTGGCAAGGCTAGCAATGTGATTCAAATGCAAAGACAGTGGGATGAGAATACGAAGTAGCCGGTAAACGCCTTAAAAGTCTGCTCAACCTATGCTTTTAAGGTATGACGCTATATCGTATAAGTTGTGACGTGATACCATAGGAGTGTGGGTATGGAAGATTCGAGAAGCTACGTAGTATTGCCTCAAGCTACTTCTGAGAGACTGTCTATGGACAGAAGGTTTGGTGGTGCTGAGTTTCGTGTTTTGTATGCTTTGTTTAGCAGACTGGATGATGAAGGCTCAGTGCAAATTTCTCAGGCAGATCTTGGTGAGATGATTGGGATGAAGCAGCAGGGTGTTTCTAAGGCAATTAAAACACTGGTTGAAGCTGAGGTTTTTCGATCGACTGGAAAACCTGGACAGACTGTTACTTACACGTTCAATCCTGACTATGGGGCTGAAGAAGAAACAAGCAATGTGGTTCAGATGCACCGGAAATGGGATTGATGAGTAATTCTTTTTGCATGGTAAACCCGTCTTTTCCTTTTGAACTGGCAAAGGATAGAAGATTTGGTGGTGCTGAGTTTCGAGTGTTGTACACTTTGCTTGGCCTAATTGGGGCTGAAGGTTCAGTGCGAATTTCTCAGGCTGACATTGGCAAAATGATTGGGATGAAGCAGCAGAGTGTTTTTGTCGCAATGAAGACACTGATTGAGGCTGGTGTTCTTCGATCGAGCGGGAAGCCTGGGCAAACTGCAACTTACATTTTGAATCCTTATTACGTCAGTCATGGTGAATCTATTCACATGACTAAATTGCAGGAAAATTGGGATGTTGCCAGGGCTTAGCCTTTAGTAAAACCCTGGAACTTTATATCTACTTGCCTCCTTTGCCAATCAGTTTGATGGCATTCCATAACTCAATGTCTATGTGGCCAGACCAAAGGCAGTAAAGAATTCCAAGCGTGAACACACCAAAAATTATGCAGAAAGGTACTAGATGCAATTGATTTTTCCATGTCGTAAGATGTTGGTTGTATAATTTATTTGGCACAGTTTGAGAAAGCAAAAGCAGATGAGCTGTGCTTTTTCGTGTAATGTAATCAACGATACAGATTGTATGAGAATAATTCTGTTTGTTGTGAACATCCTGACAAGCATTACAAGCCTTAAAAGTATCAATTAATACAAAATTGCTATTAAACCAGTTGGCTAGGATGATAGAAGCCTTACCCTGTAGCCCCTGGCGATTATCATCAGCGTATCCAGCCGAGAGTGCTGACTCAACCGCTGCGCCGTCCGCACATACGTTTTGGGTCTTTTGAGCAAGTCTCAATAGGCGCAAGCTTGCACCTGTAATACTCTTGTGCAATGAGATATTCTTTAATTATGACTGGGCACCTCCAAACAGTTGTACTAAAACTGTCTCTCGATAAGATTACTAGTACAAGCGATTTCATTAACCAAGTACATTTACGGTTGTCTCACTTCCAGTGAGTTGGGTATTCTGTAATTATGCGGTTGCCCACTTCTGAACGGTTGTGCTAAATCCTCAGCAAAAACTAATTGCCTCCAACCTTTTGGGGTACGAGCCGGTAGGTTAGAGGCATTAGGATACGTTCTCTGTCATCAGTCTTCTGGATAAAGATTGATGATGGTCTTCAATTTAATTATTAACTTGGATCATAAACTATGAACAATGACATTATTCCCTTCCTCAGTTTGTTTTTAGCCATTTTGCCGATATTTAGTATTTCCGCACTAGTACTTAAGCAGCATGGCAATTTAGAACTTAGCTTAAGCCCCAGCGGTTTTCAATTAAAAGTGGATGGGCGAAAGAACACTACTTTACCACCTGTCGAACCAGAGATCTAGGATTATTCGGTGGTCTGCAATGTCGTGTAACTTTGGATCATGATATGCCTTAAACCTTTAAGCAGTCATGCTTTCAAGAATCTATAGTCAAAGGAGAAGTGAACGGGTTCACTCGATTCGACACTAACGCAAATTCATGACCCCAACTCCATGCCCATCACCTCTACCGTTTTGCTCCCATATGTCTGCACAAAGCTTTCCGTTAGTACTGCATATCGCAACTTTTATCACCTTACCTGATTCCATACTAGCTGTAGCAGTCTTCATTTCAAAGAAATTCTGGCAGACTAACAGTGCTAATAATCCGGCTATAAAGGTCAAAACAACTCTAGTATATCGATCAGTTTTCATAATAGTAACTATTTAGGGAGCAGTGATACGCAAGATCCACATTTTAAACCAAGTCAGCCAAAACGATCGAAGCCTTACCCTGTAGCCCCTGCCGATTATCATCATAGATCATCAGCGTATCCAGCCGAGAGTGCCGACTCAACCGCTGCGCCGTCCGCACATCCCCATTACTAGCATCCAAAAAAGTAGTAATCGAACTATGCCGCACCCTATGGGGCGACATCCTCTTACCCACCAAAGGATTCACCTCATCCCCGTCACCCAGCGAAGCCGCAGCCACCAACCGCGCCACCGATCGACCCGACAAACGTTTACCAAACGTGTTTGCATCCACCGCAATAAACAAAGGCTCATCCCCCGCCCCATCCCGAACCGCCAACCACTCCCGCAACGCCATCACCGTAGCCGGAGCCAAATCGATCGAA
>JAYUSV010000482.1:0-10909 GCA_043755495.1 Synechococcales cyanobacterium | reverse complement strand
CTATATTTATTTTGAGCCGATATTAACGAGAGTGGACTCCCTCTCGACCTGTATCACGGAGCAGCTTTCGCCAACACGTCGAAACCTTTACAGCCCCTTGCTATCTCATTATAGCTAAAGATTTGTCGATTTGGTTCATTAAATTCAGTCTTACCCCTCGAAATATTCCAGAGTCAAGGCAAATTTAAGTTAAGATCCGAGGTTGAATAAGTAATTTTCCATAACATTCCCAATAGTATTCATGGCAGAAACTCTCTTTTTCAATGCCCTTCGTGCCGCGATCGACGAAGAAATGTCCAGAGACTCGGCAGTTTTAGTCATGGGCGAGGATGTTGGCCACTATGGCGGCTCCTACAAAGTCACCAAAGATTTATATAAAAAATATGGCGATCTGCGTATTTTAGATACCCCGATCGCCGAGAACAGCTTTACAGGCATGGCGATCGGCGCTGCCATGACCGGTCTGCGACCAATTATTGAAGGCATGAACATGGGTTTCTTGCTATTGGCCTTCAACCAAATCTCTAATAATGCCGGGATGCTGCGCTATACTTCTGGCGGCAATTTCAGGATTCCATTGGTAATTCGTGGTCCTGGTGGCGTTGGTAAACAGCTTGGTGCCGAGCATTCCCAACGACTAGAAGCTTACTTTCAAGCAGTGCCCGGTCTCAAAATTGTGGCCTGTTCTACGCCCTACAATGCCAAAGGTCTCCTTAAAGCGGCCATCCGCGATGATAACCCGGTATTGTTCTTTGAACATGTGCTGCTTTACAACTTAAAAGAAGACTTACCAGACACCGATTATGTCTGTGCCTTAGATAAAGCTGAAGTTGTTCGATCGGGTAAAGATGTCACTATTTTGACTTACTCCCGGATGCGCTATCACGTACTGCAAGCGGTAGCCATGCTCGAAAAAGAAGGCTACGATCCGGAGGTAATTGATCTGATTTCGCTCAAGCCTTTGGATATGGAAACTATCTCGGCTTCGATCAAGAAAACCCATCGGGTGATTATTGTCGAAGAATGCATGAAGACCGGCGGCATTGCGGCAGAGCTAACTGCCTCAATTATCGACACTTGCTTCGATGAGTTAGATGCTCCGGTGCTGCGCATGTCTTCCCAAGATATTCCTACGCCTTACAATGGTAAGCTCGAACACCTCACCATCATTCAGCCGCCTCAAATTGTGGAAGCGGTGCAAAATATGGTCGGTAGTCGGGTCTAGATTCGCTTATTTTCATCACCTTTTTCCTATGCAAAAACAGCGCCTTATTTTAGGACTCATTATGCTGCTGGTGGCCGCAGCTATCACTGTACTAGTCAAAATGCCCATGCGTTTGGGCTTAGACCTACAGGGTGGTTCGCAGTTGACCATCGAAGCCAAACCCACTAAAGATATTCCTAAAATTTCTGAACCTGAGCTAGAAAGCATCAAAAAGGTGATCGAAAATCGCGTGAATGGCTTAGGTGTTTCGGAGCCATTGGTGCAAACCATGGGAAATCAACAGATTTTGGTGCAGCTCCCCGGAGTTAGCGACCCCCAAGAAGCCGAGAAGGTGTTGGGTGGCACCGCCCAACTAGATTTTCGGGAGCAGAAGCCAGATTCTGAGGCAGCGCTGAGCGCTGCCCGTCAGCAAAATATTTTGGCCAAAGCTTTATTAGAAGGCTTGAAAAAATCTGAAACCAAAGACCCAGCTTCGATCAAATCTGCCAAAGAAAATCTGCAAAAAAGTAATTTGGCGATCGCCGAATCATTCACCGCGCCAAAAATTACTGGTAAAAACCTAAAAACCGCTCAGGCAGAATCTCAGCAACAAAGTGCTGGTTGGGATGTGACGTTGCGCTTTGATGAAACTGGCGGCAAACAGTTTGCTGACCTCACCAAAAATTTAGCTGGGACGAATCTCGGTATTGGCATTTTTTTAGATGGGGACTTACTATCTTCTCCCACAGTAGATGCTCAATATAAGCTCACTGGCATTAGTGGTGGTAATGCGGTAATTAATGGCAATTTCACGGCTCGTGATGCCGAGACTTTGGCAATCTCCCTGCGGGGCGGAGCCTTACCAGTACCGGTAGAAATAGTAGAAAACCGCACGGTAGGAGCTACTCTAGGCCAGGAAAGTATTCGCAGCAGTATTCAAGCAGCAGTCGGCGGACTCATGCTGGTACTGATCTTTATGGGCGTTTATTATCGAGTTCCTGGCCTGGTTGCTGATGTGTCCTTGGTTATCTATACCATTTTGAGCTTAGCGGTATTCAACCTTCTAGGAGTGACTCTGACCTTGCCCGGAATTGCTGGATTTATTCTTAGCATCGGGATGGCCGTAGATGCCAACGTCTTAATTTTTGAACGCACCAGAGAAGAACTGCGCGCCGGAAAAACTCTATATCGATCGGTAGAATCTGGTTTTAACCGGGCTTTTTCTAGTATTCTCGATGGCAATTTGACTACCCTTATTGCCTGTTTAGCAATGTTTTGGTTTGGGACTGGCCTGGTAAAAGGATTTGCCTTCACTCTCGGTTTGGGAGTGGTGGTAAGTATGTTTACGGCTTTGACCTGTACCAGAACTTTTATGCTGTTGTTGGTGTTGGGGTTCCCAGAACTCCGCAAAAGACCAAAGCTATTTTGTCCGAATATTGCCGAACCCGCCGCCTAGGAGAAATTAAATGAAACTTGCAATTATCAAGCAGCGTAAAACCTGGTGGACTATCTCTCTGGCAATTATTTTGGCAGGCATTATGGCTATGGCTATTTCCTGGAATCGATTTGGTGCACCTTTGCGGCCTAGCTTAGACTTTATTGGCGGCACAAAACTGCAATACGAATTAGATTGCACAAACCCCCGGAATTGTGCCAAGCCGATCGACATAAACACAATACGCCAAATTGCTGATAGTCAAGGATTAACCGGCAGTACTATTCAGAACATCGGTAAAACGGGTTTCTCAATTCGCAGTCGTGAGCTTAAGCAAGAGGCTCGTGACAAACTCACTGGTATTTTGAATGAGAAAATAGGCCAGCTCGATGTTAACAAAACCAAAATCGACACGATCGGGCCTACTTTTGGTCAGCAGTTATTTACCAATGGCTTGCTAGCAATTGGACTGTCTTTCTTAGGTATTTATGCTTATTTAGCATTTCGATTTCAGCCAGACTATGCTTTCTTTGCATTTGTGGCGTTATTCCATGATGTGTTTATCACCACCGGTATTTTTTCGATTTTGGGTCTAATCACCAATCTAGAAGTAGATAGTCTGTTCGTAGTGGCCATTCTGACCATTATTGGTTTCTCGGTTAACGATACAGTAGTGATTTATGATCGAATTCGTGAAGTGGTAGCAGCAAACCCAGGTGAATCGATAAATACCATCGTCGAAGATGCCGTTAATCAAACGTTAAGTCGATCGATCAACACCACGTTGACGGTGCTGTTGACGTTGTTTTCTATCTTTATTTTTGGTGGCGAGACTCTGCGTCCCTTTGCTCTTTGTTTAATTATTGGTTTTACGGCTGGAGCTTATTCTAGTATTTTTATTGCCAGTACTTTGTTGGCCTGGTGGCGTGACCGAAAGCAGAGTTCAGTGGCAGTAGGAGTAAATAGCTGATTATGGCATCTGAACTAGATCAACAAGTTGCCAAACTGCGGCGCATCGATATGTTCCTGCGCTGGTTATTAATATTGTTGCTCTGGCTCACAATCGGTGCTTGGAGCTGTTGGCAAATGCGAGCGAGCATTCAACAGTTGAGCGAATATTTCAGTATGACTGGCCTACGCTACAGCCTGTTTTTTAACTTGTGGGGCGGCGGTGCCGGGTTAATTTTTTGTATTTCTTTGACTCTTTCTAGTGTGCTGTGGCAGATTGGTCATAGCCTCTGGAAAGTTTCTCCCCGCGAACGTCACCAGTTAGAAGTTAGAGTGCACCAAATTCAAAACCAAGGATCTAAGCACCCCTATTGGCGCTGGATGCGGTGAAACAAGATGCGTGAACACCTAATGCAGGCTTTTCAGGCCGGAATTCAGGCGGTACAACCTAATCGGGCAATTCGCCAGTTTGTAGAATCTACTGTAGATGGCTGTAGGATCGCCGATCGCCTCTATTCCACTCAGGATTTACGGATTTTAACCGTGGGTAAAGCTGCTGTCGCCATGGCGGCAACCCTGGCGGACTTGTTGGGTGACAAAGTACAACAAGGGCTAGCAGTGCCACAGCAGATTGGCCAAAAATTACCGGCTAATTGGCAAGTAGTACTGGGTAATCATCCTCTCCCTGGCATTGGCAGTCTAGCGGCTGGCCAAGCAGTCCACGAGTTACTGGTAGACCGTACTGCCGATACTTTGTTACTGGTGGGTGTTTCTGGGGGCGCGACCGCGCTACTCCTTGATCCACCCCCAGAGATTTCGTTAGATACTCTGCGATCGATCTATCAAACTCTGTTAACTAGCGGCGCTGACATTATCGAAATGAATGCGGTGCGGTCACGCCTCGATCGACTCAAAGCCGGAGGCTTAGTGGACTTAGCGGCTCCTGCTCAGGTGGCGGGCTTGATTCTGTCAGATGTAGTCGGAGATGACATGGCTGTTATCGGCTCTGGTTTAACCAATCGACCTACCGCCCACAACATCTTAATTGGCAGCAACCACCAAGCCTGTGAGGCAGCGGCAGATTTATTAAAATCTTTAGGCTATCAACCTCAAATTGTGACCACCCAGATGACTGGGGTAGCCAGTAGCCAAGGTCGATCGATCGCCCAGGCAATTCAAGCAGCACCGCCGGGTACAGCATTGATTTATGGCGGTGAAACCACTGTGACTTTGCCGGTAGATTGTCTTGGTCGTGGTGGCCGCAATCAAGAACTGGTATTAGCCGCAGTGATCGAACTAGGTGCCACACCAGCTTGGGTTGGCAGCATTGGTACCGATGGCATAGACGGCCAGAGTCCGGCGGCAGGGGCGATCGCTGATACTCAGACTTGGGAGACTGCTAACAAACAAAAAATCACGGCTGAAGATTATCTCGATCGCCATGACAGCTACCATTTTTTTCAGCAACTAGGTCAATCAATCATTACTGGAGCAACGGGTACTAATGTTGCTGATCTGTCGATCGCCCTCAGGCCAAAATAAGTTCTCAAAATAAAAGGCAGGAATGTTTTCCTGCCCAAAGTAAACGATTATTGGCGACAAGCTTAGCGGCGACAGCCAATAGCAGAATGACCACCAGCAACCACTAAAAAGTCATTAAAGTCACGGTCATCGCGGCGAGACAGTACCGAGCCGGTGTCATCCCACTCAATGCGTAGGCCACTACTGTTAGACAAAGCACCAATGTCACCAACTTTAGTTTGCAGTTGAGCATTGATGTTGCGGTTGTTACTGGAGTAAACAGTACCAGCTTCTCTACCTTGGTAGGCAGAATCTAAGTAGAAAGCATAGGGTTGACCGGCTTTGAACAAGAATTCATTCAAGGGCTGAGGTACAGTGTTGCCAGGAGTACCTACGAAGTCAGTGCTCCGAGGAGAAGTTAAGGAGGGATCATCAGAAGGTTTTTCTTCCTTCAACAGAGGAGTTTTTTCGCCACTCACCAAGTTGATCACACCAAAAGTGGATTGATAGGCACCGCGCGATTCGATAAACTCGAATTCTACTGCCACATCTTTTTCAAAACGAACGAAATTGTTATTGAAGTCTTCAACGGCTTTGGCAGATTGGGCGAAAGAGCTAACCACAGCTCCAGTAACCACAGCCAAACCCAAAAGACATGCAGATTTAAACCGATTGGACATAGTTTTTTCCTTGGGTAATCGATCGATGATATTTTGAATTATGCCAACGACTGTCTGGTAGACTACGGCCTACACAGACAGCCATTGGGATACTAACTACCAGCCAGAACCACAGTTGACACAAGAGGTAACCTTAGTGATTTGCTCTGAGCTGGGGTTTTGAACGGTTTGCATGAAGCTGCTAGCTTCAGAAGTAGCTAAAGCTAGATTAGCTTTAGCTCTTTCTAACTCAGCTAAAGCTTCTGCTGAAGGTGGGCAATTGGGGTCAGTGGCACCATCTTTACCGCTGCCAGGCTGACGGCTGTAGCGCTGAATTTGGTTGTACTTGCTGCTAGCACGATACTCAGCATCAACAAAAGCCTGTTGAGCAGCAGTCAAATTTTGGTTAAGTTGAGTTGCACGAGCAATGATCGAATCACTGTACTTACCAACACCACCACGAGATGCACTGGTAGTATAGCCATGAGCATTAGAGGCATTATAGCCACTAGCATTGGAAAAATTAGCCTGTGCATGGGCACTATTGCTAAAAGTAGACAGGGCTAACAATCCCATCAATCCGCCGCAAAGCTTCTTTAAAAACATGTGAAATTCTCCTGAAAATTGGTAGGTATAGGTTTTCTCTAGAACGTGTAAGCAAGACCAGTTCCCAAGACAAAGCGAGAACCGTTACCGGCACCAGTAAGATCTCTAAAAGAAGGAGAAATTACTAGAGGAAAACCCTCAAAAGGTACATAGGAAAGACCGGCAGCCAAGTCTTGGCCAGTCCACTCTATAACAGCACTCAAAGGCTTGGCAATTCGGAAACCAGCAGAACCGAACACGCCCAGACCAGAGGGGTTTGTTCCAATGGGAGTTCTTAACAAGGTGTCTTCGGAAAGAAATTGACCACCACCAACACCGGCAGTTAAAGCAATTCGGCTCAGAAAGCTATCAATGTTATCCGTGGTTGCAAAGACTTTAGTAGCTGCCGCGTAGTAGGAATTTTTGGGGTAGTCAAAAGGCTGAGGCACACCAGATATACCATTACCAAATCTCACATCGGCAAACTGGTTCCAGCCTAATGCTAGGGAAAAGTCATCGGACAAGCGTCTGTGGACTTTGGCATTAAAAGAACCGCTACCAAAACCTTGGCTGCGACCAAAACTATTGATGGTGTAAGAAATTTCGGCACCCAGGAAACTACTAGCATCGCCCAGTCCAATCCCAATTCCTAATTCTCCATCAGAGGAATTAGAGCGACGAGTACGACTTTGGTAGCTACCAGAAACAAATATGGTATTATTGTCCGCGCCAAAAGCCGAAGGGTTAAAGATGGTCATGCCGGGAGACAAGCTACCGAAACAAGGGCATTTAATATCAAATTCTTTGCGAGTGATACCGTCTAGCTGTTGACGAAGCTTTTGAGCGTCTGCATCGGTACCGCCCGACGTACCGCTAGCAAAACCAGAAGGATTTGGTGTCGGAATGGCTGGAGTTTCGCCAATAGGAGGTACTGGTGTGGTACTAGGTGCGGGTAGTTCTGGCGTTACAGGAGTGGTAGGAACGCCTGGAGCTTCTGGAGTCAGAGGAGCAGTTGGGTCGGTTGGTTGCCCTTGCTTAAGAGCGACTGCCTTCTTTTTGGCGTTGCTGCTAGGCAAAAAGCCGGTTGCACTAGACCCTTTTATCTGGTCAACCACAGATGCTTTCTGGTTACCAGCATGAGCACGGCTGGACATACCAGCGACCATTGGCACAGCGCAAATTAAACTAATCAACAACAATAATCGTTTCATTATTTTAGCTTTCCTCTAGGAAAAAGGCTCTATTTATATTTGTCTGACCACAAACAGGCCAGCAGATTCGAGAGTTAGAACAGTGTCTTTGGGGAGAACACTTCTTGAACAGGATAAGCCCTGATGGATGTGATATGCATCAATCTTTTGGCTGAAATTTAGGGGTGTTCCCGAAAATTCTTGCTGCCCAGATGCGGTGGATGTCAATTGATGGTGAGGAATAAATTCACCAAGTCATTAGGTATAATCGGCAGTACAGAACCGTGACTATCACTAAGTAATATGATTTAACTCACTCTCTAAAAACTATCACTAGTTCTTGTGGGGATGCGTCGGCTGATATGCTGAAAATACTTCCACCAACAATATTCGCTTCATCCCAAAACCAATGCCTGCTTCCACAACTCCTGCTTTTCCCCTCACTGCGGTGGTGGGGCAAGAAGCTATCAAATTAGCTCTACTCTTGGCTGCGATCGATCCCACCCTAGGCGGAGTAGCCATTGCCGGTCGGCGCGGCACGGCTAAATCTGTCATGGCCAGAGCTATTCATTCTTTACTGCCCCCGATCGAAGTCGTAACTGGCAGCATTAGTAACTCTGACCCCACCAATCCTGATGAATGGGATGACTTAATTACTGCCGAATTCGCCAACAGTAACGAGATCCCCACCAAGGTGATCCCAGCTCCCTTTGTCCAGATTCCTTTGGGCATTACCGAAGACCGGTTATTGGGTGCGGTGGATTTGGATAAATCGGTGAAAGCTGGTCAGCCGGTATTTCAGCCAGGACTGTTGGCCGAAGCTCATCGCGGGGTGTTGTATATCGATGAAATTAATCTGCTAGACGACCAAATTGCCAATTTGCTATTGAGCGTATTGACCGATGGTCGCAGTCAGGTAGAACGCGAAGGCATCAGCGTTCAGCATCCCTGCAAGCCTTTGCTAATTGCCACTTATAACCCAGCGGAAGGGGCTTTGCGGGAGCATTTGCTCGATCGAATTGCCATTTGTCTCTCAGCCGACGGGGTGTTAGGCATGGACGATCGAGTACAGGCGGTGATCCAGGCGATCGACTACGCCAATTCTCCCCAGACTTTTTTGAATCAATACACCGATGAGATTGATAATCTTAAAACTCAAGTGCTGCTGGCCAGAGAATGGCTAAAGGAAGTTTCGATCGCCACCGAGCAAATTGCTTATTTGGTAACCGAAGCCCTGCGAGGCGGGGTGATGGGACACCGGGCAGAGTTGTTTGCGGTGCGAGTAGCAATGGCCGCAGCAGCATTAGAAGGTCGCAGTAACGTCAATGCCGATGACCTGCGCCGCGCGGTAGAACTAGTGATTGTGCCACGGGCTAAGATAGTCCAAACCCCACCAGATCAAGCTCCGCCGCCGCCGCCTCCAGAGCAACCCGGTGCTGATGACGGCGAGGAAGATCAGCAGGAAGACGAAGAGCCACCAGAGGATCAAGAACCGCCAGAAAGCGAGCAGGATGAATCTCCTAGCATTCCGGAAGAATTTATTTTTGACCCAGAAGGCGTAATGCTGGACGAAAATGTGATGTATTTTGCCCAGAGCGCCCAGCGCCAAGGCAAATCGGGCAGTCGCAACCTGATGTTTTCAGAAGACCGAGGGCGCTATGTGAAGCCGATTATTCCCCGTGGTCAGGTGAAGCGAATTGCCGTAGATGCCACCTTGCGGGCGGCGGCTCCCTACCAAAAATCTCGGCGACTGCGCCAGCCCGACAAACTGGTAATTGTGGAGCCGGGCGACATGCGGGGCAAGAAGCTAGCTAGAAGATCGGGGGCTTTGATTGTGTTTGTGGTCGATGCCTCGGGTTCGATGGCCTTAAATCGGATGCAGTCTGCCAAGGGTGCTGTGATGTGCCTGTTGACGGAAGCCTACCAAAACCGTGACCAGGTAGCTCTGATTCCTTTTCGGGGTGAGCAGGCGGAAGTATTGTTGCCACCGACTAGATCGATCGCCATGGCCAAACGTCGGTTAGAAAGATTGCCCTGCGGTGGTGGTTCGCCCCTGGCTCATGGCTTGACCCAGGCCATCCGAGTGGGTCTCAATGCCCAGAGCAGCGGTGATGTAGGTCAGGTGGTAGTCATTGCAATTACCGATGGCCGGGGAAATATTCCTTTAAAACGATCGCTGGGTGAAGAAATTCCTGCCGATGAAAAACCCGATATTAAGGCGGAACTACTGGATATTGCCAGTCGTTTTCGGGTTTTGGGGATGAAACTACTGGTGATTGATACCGAGAATAAATTTATCTCTACCGGGTTCGCCAAAGAGCTGGCCAATACTGCGGCTGGCAACTATTACCATCTGCCCAAAGCTACCGATGTGGCGATCGCCAATACTGCCATGAACGCGATCGCCGATATGCGGGTCTAAGATAACCTCATAAATTGGCAGGGAAGCTATAGATCCGCTAAATTAGAGCAGAGCAATTTTTTTTAGACACACCTATGGCTTCTTCTTCGATCGCTGTGCGCGAACTGCCACTGTTCCCCTTGCCAGAGGTGGTGCTATTTCCGGGGCGACCCCTACCGCTACATATTTTTGAGTTTCGCTATCGGATCATGATGAATACCATTATGGAGGCCGATCGACGATTCGGAGTACTGATGTGGGATCCCGTCCGGGGAGAACCAGCGGTGGTGGGCTGTTGTGCGGAAGTAATTCACTTCCAGCGGATGCCCGATGACCGGATGAAAATTTTGACTCTGGGGCAGCAGCGGTTCAGGGTTTTGGACTATGTGCGCGAAAAGCCCTATCGGGTGGGTTTGGTGGAATGGATTGAAGATGCTCCTACTCCTAAAGATCTATCTACTTTGGCCAGTGAAGTAGAGGTATTGCTTCAAGATGTGGTTGGACTCTCTGCCAAATTAACTGATCAGTTGATTGAGCTACCAGAAACCTTGCCCAGTTCGCCGATTGAGTTGTCTTACTGGGTAGCTAGTAATTTATACGGAGTATCATCCGAGCAGCAGGCTTTATTAGAAATGCAAAGCACTGCCGATCGACTGGAGCGGGAAGCAGAAATTTTGCTTTCGACTCGCAATCATTTGGCCGCTCGGACTGCATTGAAGGATGTACTGAGTTAGAATCATGCAAGATATTAAACTACCGCAATATGCAGCGGCTATCTTGTTAAAACTCACTTCTGACATGCCGAATCATAAAACACTTTATGACGAAACTGTTGTGCTTATTAAGGCATCTTCTGAAGAAGAAGCTGTCACGTACCCCGGGCTGAAGCCACTGGGCTTGTCGTAGCCCTAAGCAAGATCCTGCACTAAGCAAGCCAAGCCTGAGCCTCTGGGGTTCGAGACGATA
>JAYUSV010000481.1:0-3528 GCA_043755495.1 Synechococcales cyanobacterium | reverse complement strand
ATTCTGTGTTTGGGGGTGTGGCGGAATGGTAGACGCGACAGACTTAAAATCTGTTGGTTGTAACGGCTGTGCGGGTTCGAGTCCCGCCACCCCCATATCATGACTAACTATCTATTTTCTTTTGGGCGCTATCAGCGTCCTTTTTTATATCCGTTGCAGACTGCTCATGGTCAGTGGCCGGTACGAGAGGGGCTGATTATTAAGTTAGTAGATGAAGCCAGCAGAAATTATTGGGGCGAAATTGCGCCGATTCCCTGGTTTGGTTCTGAGAGTTTAGCAGAGGCGATCGAGTTTTGTACTTCTCTGGGTGGCTCGGTATCTTGGCCGGTGGAAATTCCTGATCAGCTACCAGCCACCCAGTTTGCTTTTAGCGCCACTATTCCCTATGGCTATGAGCCGTTGGGGCCGTTAATTGAAGATGTTGCTTGGAGTGTGTTGTTACCAGCAGGCGAGAGGGTCTTAGCAGCTTGGCAGCGACCGTGGGAATTGGGCTATCGTACTTTTAAGTGGAAAATTGGAGTGGCGGGGGTGATGGAGGAGCTGGCGATTTTCGATCGATTGCTAAGTGCTTTACCAGTGGATGCCAAGCTCAGACTCGATGCTAATGCCGGTTTGAGCTACGACGATGCCTGTACTTGGTTGTCATCGTTGCCGGTAAATGCTATTGAGTTTTTAGAGCAGCCGGTGGCAAGTCTGACCGAAATGCTGCGGTTGACTGAGCGCTTTGAAATTCCGTTAGCAGTAGATGAGTTGGTAAGTAATCTGGGGCGCTTGCAGGAATGTTATGAGCAGGGCTGGCGGGGAATATGTGTGATTAAACCAGGCATTGCTGGATCGTTGGGAGACTTGGCTGATTTTATTCATGAGCGTCAGCTAGATGTGGTGTTGTCTTCGAGTTTAGAGGGTTCGATCGGGCAGAGGGCAATTCTTCGTTGGGCAGAAGCAGAAGGAGTAACAGGTAGATCTGCTGGTATGGCAACTGGCAGTTGGTTTGCCCCAAATTAATTGGCTGGTGATTGGACTTTGGGTTGTAGATCGCGGCTGGGGAAGAGCGAAATACCTGAAGGCGCTTACGTAGAAATTAATCCAGATGCTCCCAAAGAATCGATCGCTCACAGCTTGAGCATAACTTTATTTTTTTGTGCATAATCTTCCGGTGGTTTCCCATTACTTATAGAGTCAGCAACCACTCTATAAAACCACTCAATTATGACAGATATTACATTAGGACAAAGTATTGCAGGCTCCCTCACTAGCAGTGATTCTCGGCTCGACGGCAGATTCTTTGATGATTATGATCTTAAAGGCATAGATAACTTTAGACAGATTGAAATTATTGTAAATCGTGCGCCTCTAAGCCCAACTGCTACAATTCAGCTTATTAATACGGCGACAAATGCGGTTGTTGCCCAGAGTTTTAGTCCTGTTTTAGGGTCATTTTCTCTAGATCGCAGCACTTTCCCTGGAATAGATTACAAGGTACGACTTTTGAGTGGCATTGTAGAAGACTACTCAATAACTGTTCAAGATCTGGGTAAAGCGCAATCAGTTGTTAGTAATAGGTTCGATGTTGGCACAGTCGGTGACAGTGGCATATTTTCTCCACTGATCACACCAGTAACCAGTTCCATCATTGCTGATGTTGCCTTAGCTTCTAATGGTCAAATTTATGCAATTGGATCCAATCCAACTGGACGAACTGGTATTTTATACCGTATTGATCCCAGCAGTGCCTCTGAGCAAAGGCAAGGTTTCAATATTACAGATGCTCAAGGCACTAACCTGAATAGTAGTTTTAATGCCTTAGAATTTGATGCCAATAATAGGCTTTATGCGATCGATGACAATGCTATCCAAGCTCGCCTTTATCAGATAGATGTCAATACTAGAGTGGCTACTTTAGTAGGTAATTTGCCAACGAGTTTTGCCAGTAGTGGAGATTTGGTATTTGATGCTGTCAACAATCGCTTTTTAGCGACATCCAAAGATACTGGTTCTAGTGACGCTCTATGGCAAATTCCGGTAGGAAACCCAGCCGGAGCAAGTAAAATTGGCCAAATTGGTTTTCTTGATATCCAAGGAATCAGTTTTGAGAATGGTCAGCTTACAGGCTTAAGTCGAGGTAACGCTATCAGAATTGATCCAACTACTGGCATCGGGACATTCAATAGAGCAATCACTGGAACAGTTACTGGAGCTTCAAGTATTCTTAATATTACTCCGACTCCACCAGCGGTGCCGGTAGCACCGACCGATCCCGTGCCACCAGTAGTACCAGTAACACCGATCAATCCTACACCGCCAGTAGTAGTACCGGTAACGCCGATCGATCCTACACCGCCAGTAGTGCCAGTAACTCCGATCGACCCCACACCGCCAGTAGTGCCGGTAACACCGATCGACCCCACACCGCCAGTCATATCAGTAACACCGATCAACCCCGTACCTCCAGTGGTGCCAGTAACACCGATCGACCCCATACCTCCAGTAGTGCCAGTAACTCCGGTTAACCCCGTGCCTCCAGTTACTCCCGTACCACCAATAACTTCAACTATAGCCCCGATCACGGCTAGTCCCGGCTTACTACAACTCAGTCAGGGTGCAGGGATCAATGCTTCGTTGCTATTTAGTAAAACTGGCCACCAAACAGCAAATCGCAATGAGCTAGGGGTCTTTACTGTCGATGATAATAATGGTGCTATCAATAGTATTACACCAGGGCAAAGTGGTTATTTAGCCGAGGTTACTAAGCGATCGCAGGTGGTTTTTTCATCATTGGGTGAAAGTTTGATCGACACAGCATTAGATAGGTCACTGACTCGGAATATTAACCTTGCTGCTAACTCTAAAGTGGGTTTTTACCTGGCGGTCAATGACTCGATCGATAGCCCCACGGCTCCAGCGAATGTGTTGTTTTCGGTTCCTGCCAGCAGCACCAGTTTCCAAAATACCAAAATCACCCCAGATACCGCAAGTGTTCAGGTGGCTTTTGAAGATGTTAGAAATGGTGGCGACCAAGACTTTAATGACTTGGTGTTCAAAATTAGCACTGCTACTAATCCACCACCTCTAGGAATTACTCAACAGGGCAGTAAGGAGATTTTTGATCTTACGAGCATTACCGTTGGAGCCAAAGCAAGTTTTGAAATTCAACGCGATGCTGGATATAACAACCATGTTGGTTTTTATAAAATAGAGGATGCTTTAGGCACTATTAGGGTTGGTGACACGCTAATTAAACCTGGTGAAAATGGCTATCGACAAGCTGCGGTAGAAGGTCGCATTGCTGGTGTTGATTTGACTGGCATGGATAATCAGATGACCGTGGCTAATGCTGATTTTCAGGGTGGGGCACTCTATGCACCTTTCTTGATTGCTGATTCTAGTGTTGGCAATTCAGATTTTAGCAATGTTTACACTGCTTATAGCTTGGGTAATGCCGATAAAGTTGATCATATTAGGTTGTTAGGAGACAATGTTTTTGGCTTTGAAGACTTAAATGGCGGCGGTGATCGAGACTTTAATGAC
>JAYUSV010000480.1:0-3536 GCA_043755495.1 Synechococcales cyanobacterium | reverse complement strand
GAGAATCGATCTCTACTCTTGCTGGTGTAAACCTGTTTGAGCAAATTGGCTCGGTGATAGAAGAATCTCAGCGGCTTCAGCCCTGAGAGTGTCAATATGATTTGCTGGAACTAGCCGATAGCTTACTTCGACTTTGCTCAGCACAAGTCGCTTGCGCCTCCGGCGATCGGACTACAACGGAGATGGCTGTGACTGTTGGTGGTCGATCGATTACGGTGATTCGCGGTTAGTAAAGCCAGAACACTCAAGTCTTAAATAATATGCTAGATTTTATAATAAAGACATGTTAAAACATCTAATTATCTGCCTTCTCGCTGTTTTCTTGACCTGCACCAGTTGGCCCTCGCCCCTCACAGCAGAAACCTCCGCATTAGCTATCATGGCTCCTTGTCCTACTACCTCCAACTGTGTTGTCAGCAAAGAAGCTGATGCAGAACATAAAATCGAACCTTTGACATACAAGAGCGATCGAGCTACGGCCTATGCCGATCTGCTGCGAGTATTAGCCGCGGTGCCCCGCACCGTAGTCACCGAAAAAACCGATGCTTACATCCGCGCCGAGTCCACCAGCCGCATCTTCCATTTCGTTGATGACCTAGAATTCTACTTTCCTACCGATGAAAAGCTGATTCAAATTCGATCGGCTTCTCGGGTTGGCGAATCAGATTTGGGTGTAAATCGCCGCCGCTTGGAGCAAATTCGCCTTGCGCTGCAAGATCTGAGTAATCGCCAGCTACCAGCCAAGATGTAATTCCTGAACGCAGTACAATAGCTTAAAAATAAGTAAGTTGCTTGGATGATTAGCTATCTCAAGGGGTCGATCGAACAGTTTCAAACAGCCAGTCCCACCAAAACCATTATTATCATTGAAGTACAGGGCATCGGCTACGAAGTCCAAGTTCCCTCTAACATCAATTTAGTGGTAGGTAGCACGGCACAAATTTTTATTCATCAGCAGTTCCGTGAAGACCAAGTCTCTCTTTACGGCTTTGGCTCTACTGCCGAGCGAGATTTATTTCGGCAGTTGATTTCGGTTAGTGGCATCGGAGCCAGTATTGGCATTGCCCTAATTGAACATTTGGGTATTACCGAGTTGGTGCAGGCAATTGTCCTAGGGAGTACTAAGATTTTATCCAAGACTCCTGGTATTGGCACCAAAACTGCCGAGAGATTGAGCGTGGAGTTAAAAAGTAAGCTGAAGCAGTGGCGTGACTTGGCAGATCTGGATTCGATCGAACTCGATGAAAACATGGATACCAAGCTGCAATCGGAAGTAGAAATGACTTTGCTGGCTTTGGGCTACGATGATATTGAAATCCGTCAGGCGCTGCAAATGATTGGGCGTGACGAAGCACTGGCAGCTAGTAAGGATGTAGAAAAATGGTTGCGGTTTGCGATCGCCGCATTATCCAACTAATGTGCTTAGAAATTTGATGGCAAACTGTATTTACTCAGCCTCGTTTAACTCCCGAATCATTTGATATAGACGACCAACTTTGCGCTGATTGAAATGGAGAATCAGGCGAGAGAAAAGGGCAGTAGGATCACCAGATTCTTCGGGGACAAAAGTAGTTTTGGTGATT
Source organism: Synechococcales cyanobacterium (assembly GCA_043755495.1). Classification (GTDB taxonomy): domain Bacteria; phylum Cyanobacteriota; class Cyanobacteriia; order Cyanobacteriales; family Chamaesiphonaceae; genus JAAFHZ01. Next base: position 1,953 of record JAYUSV010000480.1, on the reverse strand, counting down.
TCGCCACTGAGAAAAATATCTCGATAGCGATCATTGAGATGCTGTACCACATCATCTGAAATGGGATGTTGGAGTCTTATTACCAATCGATCGCGTGGATTTTGACGATGGGGATCGGGTTCACGGGGATCGCGCACATAGCGGATGGAATGATAGACCCGATAAAAATTGGCGATTTCTTTATGGGCTTGCTCGATATCATCGGTAATGGTATATATTTGGCGATCTTCATGGTCAATAAAACCTCGATCGGCTAAATGCTGCTGAAGATAATCATGCCAGTGATGCCAATAATCATCGCCAGGTTTAGTGACCAGCACGATCGGCAAAGGATTACAGCGACCGGTTTGGCAGAGCGTTAGGCATTCTAGTAACTCATCATAGGTACCAAAACCTCCCGGGAAAACTGCCAAAGCATGACTTTCTCGTAAAAAAAACAGCTTCCGAGTAAAGAAATACTTAAATTTCAATAACTTGGGATCTTCACCCATCGTGGAATTGGCATCTTGCTCAAAAGGCAAATGAATATTCAGGCCAAAAGACTCCGCTTGACCAGCTCCTTCATTAGCAGCCTCCATGATTCCACCACCAGCACCAGTAATCACCATATAGCTGGCCATCACGGCCCGCTTAGCAAACTCTTTGGCCAACAAATACTCTGGAGCCGTCTGAAGGGTGCGCGCCGAACCAAATACCGCAATTTTCCGGCGGTGGCGATAGGGCAAAAAGACCTCTAGAGCCTTTTCCATATCAGCCATGGTGGCGCTGAGGATATTCCAATCCAATCTTTCTAAATCGCTATCAGCCAGTCGCAGTAACGTGCCCAATAACTGGGTCAGCCGATCGCTGTGTTCTAAAGTAGGCAATCGATCGAGTAAATCAACGAGATCTTGTTTGAGAGAATCCATAGCACCCTGAAATATTTGTCCCTACCAGCTAAAGTCTTCCCCCAAAGTCTTGTCAGAGAAAAGCCTTCAGTGCAAACACCGAAGGCGTGGGAGAAAGATTTAGTGCAGGGTAAGACCTGACACACATCTGAGGTTTTGCAATTACAAATGTTTCTCGATCGTGCTGCACAATGTAGTTTTTGGGACTGCGCCAACCACAGTTTCTACGTGGCGGCCACCCTTAAAAATCATCAGCGTAGGAATACTGCGGATTGCGTACTGGCTGGCAACTTCAGGATTATCATCGGTGTTGAGTTTTACCACTTTTACTTTGCCTTCGTATTGCTGAGCTAACTCATCAACTACGGGTCCAACTAAGCGGCAAGGGCCACACCAAGGGGCCCAAAAATCTACCAATACTGGAATCGTACTATCTAGAACATCATCTTTAAAGGATGCATCTGTTACTGCTGGTGCTGCCATTGCTCTAACTTCCTTAGCTAATAATCTAAAATTTGCACGTAACTCTGAAAAGGATTAGGAACCCGATTATGGAGAAACTAGGGGTAAAAGTCCCATAGACCTGATTTTAACACTGAAAACCCGATAGCTTACTTCGGTAAGCCCACCTCTAGTTGCTGGTATGATAGTCGATCGCCCTTGATCTTAGAAATCTGTTGTAAAAAGTTGTAATAGTTTTAGATTTTGGCGCTTAAAATTTCATGAATTCGGTGCTGGAAAAAGATATATCTACATAAGGAACCGCCCGAAACTAGTGTTTCAGGCGGAGTAGTGGTGTGAGGAGTGAACGGATACTTAGCGTTTCCGTTGGCCTATATTGTAACAGCAGAACATCAGGGATGTGCGCAATCTATTAGAACAAATCGTTACTTACCCATCCCCAATCTTTGGGCTTTTTGATAGACCTTACCTTCAGTTAACAATGAAGGAGCAATGACCACCTCGACTTGTTGCATCTCTTTAATCGTGGCGGCACCCAAAGTACCCATACTGGTTTTCAGTGCTCCATGTAGGTTATGGGTGCCATCATCTAGCTTGGCTGGCC
>JAYUSV010000479.1:0-3542 GCA_043755495.1 Synechococcales cyanobacterium | reverse complement strand
CGATCGACTATGAGGTGGCGATGAACGCTGGTATTGACTTACAAGGAACTTTTATCGAATCCCTGGTTGACTTTGGGATTACCAGTGAGCTGGCCAAGGTGCTGTGGATGCCTTTCCCAATGGTGCTGATGCTGATTGGTGCGACTTTGGGCGTGTTTGTGAACGTGTGGCTAGAGCGCAAAGTGTCGGCGGCGGCACAACAGCGGATCGGTCCAGAGTTTGCTGGCCCCTTGGGAGTGTTACAGCCGGTGGCCGATGGTTTGAAGCTACTGTTTAAGGAAGATATTTCGCCTGCGAACTCCGATCCTTATTTGTTTACGATCGGACCTATCTTAGTTGTATTGCCGGTGTTTCTGTCTTATCTGATTGTGCCCTTTGGTCAGAATTTGGTGGTAACAAATATTACTACCGGGGTGTTTTTGTGGATCGCCCTGTCTAGCATTGCACCGATCGGCCTGTTGATGTCGGGCTATGCCTCGAACAACAAGTATTCTTTGCTAGGTGGACTCAGAGCGGCAGCGCAGTCGATTAGCTACGAAATTCCGCTGGCGCTGGCGGTGTTGGCGGTCGTAATGATGTCGAACAGTTTGAGTACGATCGATATTGTCGATCAGCAGGCCGGGATGGGAATCCTGTCTTGGAACATTTGGCGACAGCCTTTTGGTTTTGTGGTGTTTTGGATTGCAGCGTTGGCAGAGTGCGAACGGTTGCCTTTTGACTTGCCCGAAGCCGAAGAAGAGTTGGTGGCCGGGTATCAGACAGAGTATTCGGGCATGAAGTTTGCTTTGTTTTACATTGCTTCTTACGTGAACCTGGTATTGTCGGCGCTGTTTGTGGCGATCTTGTATTTGGGGGGCTGGTCAAGTCCAATTCCGATCGAGCTGATTGCTAATTTGACTCATGTTGATCCCAACAGCGCTTGGCTGCAAGTGCTAGATGCTTCGTTAGGCATTACCATGACGGTGCTGAAGGCTTATATGCTGGTGTTTTTGGCGGTGTTAACTCGCTGGACTGTGCCTCGGGTAAGAATTGACCAGTTGCTGAATTTGGGTTGGAAATTTTTGCTGCCGATCGCTTTGGCGAACTTGTTATTGACTGCGGCACTGAAGATTTCTTTTCCGGCCTTTTTTGGTGGCTGATATAACTAGCTAATTTTTGCAATCTTCTGGTTAAGAATCACTTACAAAGAGCAATTTTAGGATAAAATCACTCCGAAGGCTTCGCAAAGCTTTTGAAGTGATTTTTTTGATAGGAACTAAAATATGAATTTGACTAAGCGCTGTATTGCCGAATTTTTGGGCACAGCTTGGTTAGTATTGGGCGGTTGTGGCAGTGCGGTATTGGCGGCTTCTTACACTGAAGCAAAAACTCAAGGAGCTAGTGAGGCTGCTGCCAAGGCTGCTTCGGCGCTGGGTATTGGTACTTTTGGGGTGTCGATCGCCTTTGGTTTAACCGTTGTGAGTATGGCCTATGCGATCGGGCATATTTCGGGCTGTCATCTCAACCCGGCAGTGTCTTTTGGTTTGTGGGCTAGCAAGCGCTTTCCTGGCCGAGAATTACCTTACTATATTGGTGCCCAGACTGTGGGAGCTTTTGTATCAGCACTGTTTATTTATCTGATCGCCAATGGGAAAGATGGCTATTCGTTGAACGGGACAAATCCTTTGGCGACAAATGGTTTTATGGCACACTCACCCCAAAACTATGGCTTGATAGCTTGCTTTTTAATTGAACTAGTCATGACTTTTTTCTTTTTGATGACTATTTTAGGAGCTACCGATAAACGTGCGCCCCAAGGCTTTGCGGGTATTCCGATCGGCTTAATGCTGATGCTAATTCACTTGGTGAGTATTCCGGTGACGAATACTTCGGTGAACCCTGCTCGGACTACTGGCCCAGCAATTGTGGTGGCAATTTTTGGCAAGGCTGAGCTGCTAGCACAGGTTTGGTTGTTTTGGTTGGCTCCGATTATTGGAGCAGTGTTGGCTGGTTATTTATATCTCAATGTATTTGAAGAAAATGCTGGGAATGCTACTGAACCATAGCATTTACTAGTAACCATAGATAGCTGAGGTCAATGGGCTTCAGCTTTTTCTATAGTTACTGGGTGTGAGTTGGTGGAGTTGATCGGGATAGCCATTTCGGAGTTGGGGAAGCAGCAAAATTAATAGCTGATCTGGCAAGGAGTCAATTCCATCACTAACAAAGGGCGATCAGGCGGGTCGATATCATTGCCCATTGAGCTAAAAAGTGCTAGCAGGATAATTTCTTCCTACACAGTGAATAATCTAATATCTTCTGGGCTAAAAGGCTGAAATGTCTGCCCATATTGAATTCAGAATTGCTGAAGAAAAAAGACAAAGATATAATGAACTTGGTACAACAGAAAGAATGGCATACTATGCTTACATTACTAGAGCAGATACACCAAGAGCTACCCCAAGCTTCTGAATTGGTATTGCAAGAGGTGTGGACTATTTTGAACCTAGCAGATAATGAATCTGAACACCCCCTAACGACAGAGTCTTTCATGGAAGATAACGGTTTGGCACAGGCGCAATCTGCTAGTGAAGCAGATTGTGCCTGGTATGATGTTATTTGGGAGGAAGCCTTACGATGATGAAGTACTTCGAGAGCAAAGAGGTATTAACAGGTGACGTGGTCGCTGTCGAATGCCAGAGCGGATTGGGTATATTAGTAGAGCATTACTCACGCCAAATATCCCATGGATTGAGATATGTCTAAAGGTGCAGTGCTTATTGAAGGTGGAGGCTAGGACTATTCGTTAATGGCTACCTAGAAAAAGACCCTGAAATGAAGTTTGTGCGACGAGCCTAAATTGAATCTCAAACAAAGTTTGCATTAGGTGGACACGTATGCTAATATCAAACCTCTGGCAATATGCCCTGTCCCAACCCAAGTTTTCCAAAGGCTAACTGTGGCTAATATCAAGTCTGCGATCAAACGAGTCGAAGTAGCCGAGCGTAACCGGCTACGCAACAAATCCTTCAAATCCGCAGTGCGGACATTGATGAAGAGCTGTCTGATAGCGGCGGAGAAATACAAATCCGACCCTACACCTGAAGCATTGGCTGAAGTACAGGCTAAGATGTCTGCTTCCTATAGCAAAATCGACAAAGCTGTCAAAAAAGGCATTTTGCATAAGAACAATGGTGCCCATAAAAAGGCTCGCTTGGCTGCTGCGCTGAAACCAGCCGCAGTCGCCGCGTAGCGATCAATTTATTAGCGGGCAAGCTGCCCGCTTGGTGGCCGTCTGTCAAACTGTAAGCCGTCACGCCATGCAGCTAATCGATACTCACGTTCACATCAACTTCGAGAACTTTCAGCAAGATCTCGAAGCTGTTGCTGTGAACTGGCGGTCTCATGGCATTGTGCAACTTGTGCATGCTTGCGTTCATCCAGAGCAGTTCCCTGGCATGGTTGAATTAGCAGATCGTTTCCCAGAGCTATCTTTAGCTGTTGGAATGCATCCTTTAGAAGCAAGCCGCTGGCAAAGCACCAGCAGCGCTGAAATTTTGGGG
>JAYUSV010000478.1:0-3542 GCA_043755495.1 Synechococcales cyanobacterium | reverse complement strand
AGTCCGATAGACTTTTTTCCTGCATTATCTCCAAGGCATCTTCAAGTTCAATCATGAAAATATGATCACGACCATTATATTTTTCAAATTCACTGCTTTGAACAACATTCATTGCCCTCTGTATCAGATTAATTACTCTTGTAGAGTCAGCATTTCTTTGTTTAATCCCATCAGTAATAGGCTGAATCTCTCTGTATTTTGCTAAATCAAATAATCTTATATAGCGGTCTGGAACAGACATGATTATTATTCTCCTTGGAAATATATCTGTTAATCCTGTAGTTCAATCTCAAAAGCAGATTAAGTGGAATTAATTTGGACAAAGAGATAGTACCAGCCTAATCATTAAGTGTCAATTAACTAAGTATTCGACTGGTCGCCCCTCGGTTTGGTTGCGTACCATGCCGCTCATGACGATTACTGCTCCGTTGGCTCCATTGTCGGCCAGGTCATAGACTTCTTGGAGTTCGATCGGGGCAAAGCAAATTTTGAATTCGGTGGTCATGGGTAGATCCGCTGGCAATTTTCAGATCTTAGCCGATTAAAGTTGTAAACATAGCTGCCGGAAATCATCACCCCGTTCCTCGAAGCTACGATATTGGTCGAAGCTAGCACAAGCCGGAGACAGCAACACCACCTTAGCCCCATGCTGCTGCGCTAACTGAGCCGATCGAGCCACCGCCCTCGCCATAGTTTCTACAATCTCAAACCGCTCAAAACCCACCGCTGTTAACTGTGTGGCAAACTGCTCCGCCGCCACCCCAATCAACAGCACCGCTGCCGCTTTTTGCTTAATCACCTCCATCCAGCCCCGATCGTCACCCTCTTTTGGATCACCACCAGCAATCAAAATCACCGGTGCCTCCACCGCATTTAAACCCACCTCAGCCGCATCATAATTAGTAGCTTTACTGTCATTAATATATTTCACACCCTGATGAGTGCAGATATATTCCAGCCGATGGCTGACTCCCGAAAAGCTGCTCACCGCTCGCTGGATTACTTCAGCTTCAATACCGGCCAATCTGGCAACAGCAACCGCCATCAAAAGGTTTTGGCGGTTGTGATCTCCGGGCATTTGCAGATCTTTGAGCGGCATAATTTGCTCCCCTTGCCACACCACCCAACCATCGGTAATCCAAGTGCCCCATTGGGGGTTAGCGGGTAGTCGATCGACTCCTTCCACGCTGGTCCAATGTGCCTGGGGCCAATTTTTAACCTGGCTAGCTAAGTAATTGTCATCACCGTTTAAAATTTGAAACTCAGAATTTTTTAACAGCTTGGCTTTGATCTCATAGTAATTTTCTAAGGTTTTATGACGAGCCAAATGGTCAGCGGTAAAAGTAGTGAATACCCCAATCCGAGGCTTAAGGGTGCTGATCGATTCGACTTGGTAACTGCTAATTTCGCCAATAATCCACTGGGGCTTGGTAGGCAGCAGGGCAATTTCGCAGGCTGCCAAACCAATGTTGCCGCAGGCCGGGGCATCTAGTCCCGCCGCCTGAAAGATCGCGGAGGTGATCGAGGTGACGGTGGTTTTGCCGTTGGTGCCGGTGATGCCCACCCAAGGAATATCTTGGAGTTCTCGCCAAGCCAGCTCTAGCTCACCGATTGTTTCGATGCCCATTTCTCGCGCTTTGACCAGGGCGGAAAGATCCCAAGGTACGCCGGGGCTGACCACCACTAGCTGGGTGTCGGGGCTGGGCTGAAAGCTGTCACCGAGCTTGACGGTAATGTTTAGATCAGCGATTTGTTCTTTGAGCTTGATCAGGTTTTCGTTTTGCCCTCGATCACTGATGGTTACGGCATAACCTTGCTTTTGTAAGATCTTTGCACCAGCGATGCCCGATCGACCCAGACCAATGATTGTAGAAGCTAGCATATGCACCACACGAAAAAATACCACAATTATCATAGCCGAGGACTTGCCCTGGTCGGTGAGCAAATTTTAAGCTGGATGCTCTCTCCCATTCTAAAAAATGGAGACAATATGCGCAGACTGAATTTAATGACTAGGGATATGATTGGTGCTATGGGGGATGGATCTGCTAAGGCGGTGGAGTTGGTTAATATTTAGTAATTATGTTATGGAGCCTGTGTTTTATGGAGTCTGCGACAGTGAAAGACGCGAAGAAAATTAAAAAATCTAGAAACTTTGGCAAAAAGGCAGTTGCTACCACGGTGATGGTGTTGGGGTTTTCGACGTTTGGGGTGATGGGTGCTAAAGCGGTAACGCTGCAAGATTTTCAAAGGCTGTTGAGTGATGTTGGGACGGTGATTAATGCTGTAAACCAAATTACGACTATTGCTGAGAGCTTTTCTAATGTGATTGCTAATTTTTCTAATATTACTGATGTAAGGGGTCTTACGGGTGCGTTAGGGCAGTTTGCGCCGATCGAGACGATCGGTGCGGCCAATAAGCCTAGCCCAAATGATCTAGCTGGTTTGGCTACTGCTGGTATTGCTGAGGCAGCGACTACTAGTTTGGCGGCAAATCAGGTTTTGAGTAAGCCTGCTCAAGAGGCTACTAAAAAGACTAAAGACGAAATGCAAAAGCTAGATCAAGCATCACAAGATGCGTCTAAGCAGGTTATTACTGATGGGCAAAGCGCCCAGGGGGCAAGTTCTACTCAAAACGTACTAAAGCTGATGTCTTCGCAGTTAAGTGGTCAGACTGCTATTCAGGCGGCTCAAGTACGGCTGTTGACTTTGCAAAACAACAGTAATCAGGAGCTGTTGACTCAGTTGGCTGCGGCAAATACGGTGAATGCTAGCAGTGAGTCGCGCAAGATTGCTGAGGAGAGGATGAAGCTTGACCAAAAAAGGCAGGAGTTAAATTCGCTTATTAAGTCGATGAGTACGAGTTTTATGACGAGTTTCAATTAATTATTTGCTTTGTGGATTAGCTTTTCTGTGATGGGAAAGCTAATCCACAAAATAAGGACTGCTTGTTGGAGGCTAAATTCGGGGTTGTTGGTGTTTTTAGATTTTTTTAGGGCAACTTATATATATTGTTAACCTAGAGACTATTGTATGAATTCATTAATAAAGTTTATAGATGAAATTCCAATCGAGAAGTTTCATTTAATAATGAAGCGGATAAATATATTTTTGATGGTTTTTCTCATATTCATGTTTTGGTGGTCTTGGATGATGCAGAATCAATAAGGTTTTGGCATCAGTTTATCAGTGCTGAAATTAGTGTTTTAGGCGACTGCTCAGACTTTTCAGGCATCTTTGGCAACGATGGCGTGATTTTGTTGTTGGGTCGATGAGTACAAAATTTGTCACTGATTTTAATTAGGTTGTTTCTACTCGGTTTTGGGAGATTTGATGATGAGTAATCACGTTTTGTTGGCTTTTGATTTTGGGGTGTTGGCTAGTGACTTGTTTTCGCCGCCGAAGATACCCACTGACCCAGCGCCGTTGGCGCTTCAGCAACTTTGGCTAATTGCGATGAATGGCAATTTGTATAAGTTGGTCGTTACCATTAGTATGTTAATTGCGGTTTTTGCTGTGGGCTTTTGGTGTGTGAAGTTTTA
>JAYUSV010000477.1:0-10989 GCA_043755495.1 Synechococcales cyanobacterium | reverse complement strand
CAAGACTTTTTTCCCGCGTCGAGCTAAAGCGACTGAGATGTTGCAGCTAGTTGTCGATTTACCAATGCCGCCTTTTCCGTATACTGCTAGTTTCACCTGCAAAACCTCCGCTGGCCGACTGTATCTTATAGGTGAAAATTATGGCGCTAAGTAGGAGCAAAGAAAAGGAGCTGACATATTCGTTAATACTAATGGTTCATCTAGTTACTGTTGCTTGCAGACCAGTAGGATGGCGTGCTTAAGCGAAAATACCTATGATCGATCACTGCTGCTATAAACAAAGATGCTATAGCTAATGTCATTTTCAGCCCCAATTGTGGATGTTTTTATTGACTTTCTTAACATAAAATACTGAGTTCAATGCCAGTAAATTGGCATTGAACTCAGCAACAAAACAACATAATTATGAGAGTCCGACTCCAAGTAAATCTAAATTTTCTCGGAAATCTAGACTAGTAAATAATTTGCAAAGTGACGTTGGCCTGTACTTCTTGTTCGCCTCCAACAATTTGGGTAGGAGCAGTAGGCCTGACTAGAGCACTTTTGGAACTAATGGCATCAAAGGCTACTGGTATTGGTGCCGGACGAGCAGCATCATTGATCTGAATACCGACGATCGCCTTTTGCTGTAAACCTAAGCTACTGAAAGCAGCCTGAGCTTGGCGTTGAGCATCTTTAGTAGCCAACTGAATTGCTTGAGACTGAGCGCGCTCGATCGCCGCATCTGCGGGCACTGAGCTAACGCTGTCTACCCTGGTGGCTCCGGCTTTAACCGCTTCATCGATCGTCACTCCAGCTTCGGTGGTAGGAGTCCGAAAAGTGACGCTGTTAGTGGCGGTATATCCAACCAATCGCTGGCGATTGTTTTCATTGACATAATTAGGAATCAATGTGACAGTGCTGGTTTGGAGTTTGTCTACTTTGCGGAGACGCAGCAGTTGCAATACCCGAGCCGCGCGGTTTGCTGCTTCTTTTTGAACAGTAGTGGAGCTTTTACCGGAGACTTCTACTCCTAAACTAACTTGGGCAAGGGTGGCGGCGATCGAAGTAGTACCGCGCCCAGTTACCGAGAGCACCCGCTGTTGCTCTGCTGTCCAGCCGGGAGCACTAAGGCCAAGAGTTAACAATGCGGGTAGAGTGAAGCGCAAGCAAGATCTAACAAGGGTCATGGTGCTGATTGGAACTAAAATAGTATTGCTATCAACTGACCACACCACTGTTAGAATAGTTTCCGAGATAGTAAACACCTGTTAGTTTGATTGTATTTAGGTATTTGTAGAATCAATTTTAGTTGTAAACCTGAACGAGCCATAAGAGCTGGCTGGTGTGCTACTATCCGTGGCGGCTGGTATAACTGGTAGATCTGGTTGGACTGAAGATCCAGTACCAGTAATTTGGATAGCTATGCCACCATTCTCTCTGCCTGAAGCTGTTGAATTGTCTGCATTACAATTAGTCGGTGCGGCTCCTGCCAGATAGTGGCTCGCTCGATCGACAGTAAGATCTACAGTATCAGTCAAGCTAATTGCAGTAGTACTGCCACCGGGTAGCATTTTCATTGAGCCAGTCACATAGGTCTGTTTACCACGAATTGGATCGCAAATATTTAAAGCCTTAGTATCTGCCCCACTATCATTGAGGTAGTAAACCGTATATTCAACCGTGTCTCCGGGGCGAATTACGCCCCCATTGACAGCCCCTTTGATGTATGACGCTGGCCATTTTCTGGTGGGGTCATCATTGGTTGTAGCTGTACTATTCTCGACAGCATTTAAAACAGTCCCATCATGCGGGTTAACTGTTTGCCCATTAATTGAGGTAATTCTTTTCACTAAAATAGTACCAGCCGGAAGACTCAGCCCAAAGTCGTTGTTGTTGATATCGATCGTGGCTAAGTCCAGAGTGCCCGTAGTGGCAATGGGAGAGGTGTTTTTCCAATTGGCCGGAATCGAGGCAGAGGGAGCGGCATTTCCCACGGTGCCCGCTGTAGTACTAAGGCGAATACTGAGGCCAGTTTGGCTAGGGTTAAGACCAGGAAAAGCATAAGTGCCATTACTAGCAACTGCCTGAGAAGCCACTACCTTACCGGTGCTGTCTACCAGTAAGGCGTAGAGAGCAGTATTAGTATTTGTACCAATTTCGCCGGAGGTAAAAATGTTATTAAAGGTATTCGCTGCACTGCCATTAGTATCATTCCAAACTGTGCCAAAAATACTGGGGTTAAGACCGAGTAGAGTAGTTCTACCACAGTTCAACCCAGTATTGCAATTCACTGGATCAGAAGGATAGGGGTTGAGATAACCGGCCTCTGCGATATTTCTGACATTTGGCGCAGTGCCATTTACCTTGGCCAAGTAAGTATAGGTAGCAGTATTGCTATTCCCTAAAAAAGGTAGGCGAATTTGACCAGTAGTAGCACCGGCACTAGTAACGACCCTATTAGTAAAGGGATAATTAACAGCATCCAGATTAGTGCCATTTTCGGTAGCGCTATTAGGTACATAGGTCACGCCAGCAGGTAGCTCATCTCTTAAATAACTGTCTCTTGCCCAAGCATCCCCAAAATTGGCAACAGCAATTGTATATTTAATATATTGCCCGCTAACAATTTTAGTTTGGTCAGTAGCTTGAATAGTACCAGCTCGATCGGTATAAATTGTCTGGGTTTTGGTCACATCAAGAGCTGGCACACCACAAGAAGCTAAATCATTAACCCCAGTACTGTCACCGACAACACCTAAAATACTAGCATTTCCTGCCCAGTCATAATCATTGCCTACTCGTGTCAGGGCCAGTCTGGATAATCTGCCAGCAGTTCCTTTCACATAAATGGTGTCATTATAAAATGCTAAACCAGCAAATAGGTCGGTATTAGTAGCCTTTTGCACTCGGTCTTTAAAAACCCACTGACTACCGACTAGTTTGTAAAAATAAGCATATTGAGGGGTAGCATTACCAGCGTTATCGTAAGCAAGCATATAAGTATCACCATACTCATCCTGAGCAATGTCTCCACCACCAATATTGGTCTTATCGGGTGGATTCCCTCGGGTACCGTCGGGTAAAAGCGTATTGTTATCAAAGGTGAGAGTTTGTGCTGCTGAAGCAGCACTAGCTAATGCTCCCGTTGCCGGATCTAAAGCGTAAGCATAAGCTGTAGTACTGTCTGAGTTGGTAACAAGTAAAAGATTCCCTGTCACCGTCATTTTGTTGAAATTAGTGGTAGCGTTGCCACTGATAATAACTGGCAAGTTAGGAAGCAACGTTGCAGTCCAACCCACACCAGTACCCATGCTGTACTGATACAAAATAGCACTACCACGATCTATCGTATAAAGAGTCCCGGATCGAGCATGGATAGCTAAAGTGGTATAGCCAGGTGCTGAATTAAAGCCATCAGGAATAGCCCCTAACGGTAAAAGAGGAATGGGAGCCACGTTTGGTGGTGAAGAGGTATTGCTCACTGCATTGATAGGGTTGTCCCAAATAATGCTGCCAGGAGAAACCACTCCCCATAATCTGCCACACCAATCTTTTGGTAAAGGCTGTGGAAAAACAGTTTGAGCTTGTACTTCAACAGCCAGAAATAGGGGAGAATATAAAATAGCTGCCGCGATCAAGCCATGAAGATAACTAAAGATTTTGGTAGTTGACAACATACAGCATTACTGGATTAGATAAGGTGAATCTGGTGCTTCATGATCAAGAAAAGGTGACGTTTTTTATAACTCAGTTTTTCTCTTGGCTTTTTTAGATTGAAACTACCATGGGACTATTTCTGAACCTTAGTAGTAAAGCGAAATAAGCCGTAAGAAGTTGAAGGTGTTGCCACGCCCGTTGCACCAGGTAAGCCATCTAGAGCGAGCTGATTAGTAGTGCTGATACCAGTAATACCAATCACAATTCCACCTTTGTCAGCACCACCAGAAGTGGCGGCATCAGCGTTACAGTCTGTAGGTATATTCCCTGCTGCATAGTAGTTAGCTCGATCGACTCCATCGGCCAAATCTGTTAAACCGGTTTCAGAGAGCGCGTTACCCATTTGCAGCCGCATTGAGTTAGATACGTAGTCTTGAGCACCTCGAATTGGGTCACAAACTTTCACGTTGCGGGCTTTAGCACCCTGGTTGTTCATAAAGTACACAGTGTATTCGATAGTGTCACCGGGCTGAACTTTTCCAGCTTCTGTTTGACCGACTAAGTAGCCGTTTGGCCAATTGCCAACATTATTAAATGTATCAGTATTAGTAGTGGTTAAATCTTTACCATCATTGGGGTTCGTCGTTTGGCCATTGATCTTAGTAATCAACTTATAAAGCACAAACTTGGCCTTTTGACGAATGCCAAAATCTCTGGTAACAGGGTATATGCCAGTATTAAAAGTGCCAGAGTCTTGAGGAGAAGTACCTACCCAGCCCGTTGGTACTTGTGCCACTGGTGGTTTTGAGCCGATCGAACCAGCAGCAGTTGAAATAATTACCTTAACATTGGTATTAGATGGAATATTTGTAAAAGAATAAGTCCCATCAGTAGCTACCTGAGAATTAATCACGAAGCCAGTAGTAATATCTATCAGGATCGCGTTCAGTGGTACAGTGGAAGTCCCGAATACCCCATTAGTTCCAACTTCAGTGTTAGTTTGAATATTATTGAAAGTATTATTGGCGCTGCCATCTTGATCATGAAAGATCGTTCCAGAAATGCCGATAGGGGTCGCAGTAAAAGCCATGGTGGCAGTAGCTGGACTGAGATCTACTTTGCTAGCTGCATCAACGGCTGCATAGGTAAAGCTCATATTTACGACCCCATCAACAGGATCAAAGGTTAGCTTAGTGGGATCATAGTTAAAGATGGTATCTCCAGAAACTATCGGTACACCATTGTAATAAAGAACACCTTCAGTCGCAGCAGGAATAGTTGCAATCTTGAAGGTTTTGCCACTACCTAAAGCGCCATCTTCAGGATCAGTACCGCTCAGAGTTGGTACTTGGTATTGAACAACTCCAGGTGGATTGGCTTGAGTTGCAGTGTTTACGGCGATCGTTTCTGGCAATTGGTCAAGGCCAAAGTCTTTGCCGGTTACATCACTAATGCCAATATTGAAAGGCGCTGCCGCATAAGTAAGCGGGGAAGTGTTCGACCAGTTGACTGGCAGGTCAGGAGCCGGAGCAGCAGTGCCAACGACACCAGTGGTGGTGCTAAGAATAACATATAAACCATTTTGAACACCTGGAATATTGTTAAATGTATAGGTACCGGTGCTAGTGACCGGAGTAGTTGCAACTACTTTGCCAGCACTGTCTACCAAAATTGCATTAATTACAGGAGTAATGTTTGCTCCTAACTCAGTATTATTTTGAATATTATCAAATGTATTGTTAGCACTATTGTTAGCGTCATCCCAAGCTGTACCGCTGATTTTGACATTGGGTGGTGCAACTACTGCAATGGATTGACTAGCACTAGCTTCTTGGCGATGGCTAATGGCATCACCATTAACTGGCACACCATTGATTTCATTGGTTGTGCCATTGGCATTATCTTGAGTATAAAGATCGTGAGTGCCTGTGCCATTAGCACCTTGTACATAAGGAGTGTTAGTGGCGCTGGGTTGACCAGCCGTGTTGCCTAAAGTAACGCTAATTAAGTTGCCAATATTGGCATTAAAAGGCACTGTAATAGGTACTCGAACTTTGATATAACCACCGGCAGGTACTGAGCCAGCATTAGGAATACCAGCTAGGCTCCCAGTCACCGCACCATTAGTGGTATCAACTAGGTTATTTTGATCGATGGTTGTGGTTGTAGTAAGGTCATTGTACTCAATTACCTGCAACTGACCAATGCTACTAGTAGGTAAAGCTACACTGCCGATTGTAGCGATAGAAGGAGCCGCGGGTACAAATATTTGGGAGGGGTCGTTACCTTCATTTTTGACCAAAAAGTCAAAGTAAACCAAATTAGTGCGATAGACAGTGTTGGTAACTCCAGCGTCGGTTGCAGAAATACCGGCTACTTCAGCGACAATTACTTGCACTTTATTAGATAAAATAGCTTGTGTAGAACCATCGGCACTATCGACAAACGAAGCCGTAGCTTGGTTTTCGATTATTACATTAGGAGTTGGACTATTTTGATCAGCGAATGCTGGCAGCAGTGGAATAAAAACTCCGCTAGGAAACAGAGATGCGACTAGAAGCAGGCGATACCGTTTAGCAACCGAACGAAAAAAATTCATTTTGAAAAAAGGAATGGGTAGATGTAAATACTGACGACAATACTCATAATCTCCATCATGTGGTAGCAGCTTAAATAATGAGTACAGTGGAAATACTGTAATTTTATAGGCTGTTGAGTTGATTCTTATATAAGATATGTTTTTCTCCGTGATTTCACTGTAGAAAACATACTTGTTGCTTTTGTTGTTTGCTTGTAACCTGATATTTTGGTTTTTAAATCTGCAATTTGTTGAATAAAGACTGTTGCCAGCATTCTAAATTTTGGAGACAAAAACTTGAACATTGAGTGTAAAGTCTGAAAAACATAATCCAGATTTCCTCTATAATGTCTTCCGTAGGACATCATTTCTCAGAATTAAACCAACATGACCAGTAAAAAAAATCAGCCAATTAGCCGCCGAGCAGCAATTAAACAATTCAATCACTTATTGCTGGGTTCTGCGACAGCTTACTTAGTAATGACCAAGAGCTATCAAAAGCCCAGCTTGAGCAAAATGCAAGGCCTCTATGATGCTGCCGCGTTAGCTAGTTCCCCACTTAATCCACCGTAATGGTTCGATATACTGAAATTTCCTGCAAGAAAATATCCATCTTCTGTAAATCGTGTCAAAATTATCAGCGGGCTTGCTGTTTCATACCGTTGCACCTGTAACGTCACAAGCTATTCAAGCCGGGTGCTTTGAGGCTTGGCGACATTGTCAATTCAGCCAGATCAGTAGATTGCTCGTGCATCACAAGCTTTTACCTACTCTAGAGTATTGTCTCCAGCAACATCAACTTTGGGAGCAGGTGCCTGCAGAAATGCAGCAGCTTATTCAGCAAAGTCGCCAGAGATATGGTTTGCGGCAATTGCAAGCTATCTCACAGTTAACTGAGCTAGATGCTGCTCTGAGTGCCGTTGGCATCGAAGCCGTATTGCTCAAAGGCTCAGCCCTGTTATATTATCCTCTGTATCCCAGCTTAGGATCGCGCCTACAATCAGATATTGATTTACTTGTGGCATCTGATCAGGTTGTATCGATCGTCCCCGTATTACAAAAATTAGGATACACCTTTCAGGGTGTTTATGACGGAGACTTCCACTATCCGCGCCACTTGCCACCATTGGTGCGCCCCAACTCCTTGCATATTGAGATCCATCCTTTACAATCGGGCTTAGGCCAACATATTCATCAGCAGATGCCAGTCACAGCTCAAGAAATTGAGGACTTTGGGGCATTGAGATTACCAGTTGTTACCGAACTGTTTTGGCACCTGGCTTTACATGCCAAAACTGATAATCCCCTGCAACTGCGAAATTTACTCGATCTGCATCGGCTACGTGAATTATATGTAGTTGATGCACTACTGCTCACGGAACGAGCAAAAACTGAGGGATTAGAGCCAATTTGGTCTGAGCTAATGTCTGAGCTAAATGAATTTTCTCAGGGGAAGCCCACGGCTAAAACTATTCGGGATTGGGAATGGATGCCTTCTCAGACTTCTTTAGGCCCTTATTTAGGATTACGGGCTATGGGCTGGATCTATTTTTTTCAGCCAGTACCCTTTAAAATGCACCAAGTTTTTTGGGTTAACAAAATATTGTCAGTCATAATGTTTATGCCAGTTGTGGCTTGGCGACTAATCCGAGCGGTGGTATTGGCTGGAGAATATCGGCTCAGATTATGGCAAGAGCAATCTTTGCCTAATTACCCTAAAATCTAATTTTTACTTATATATTATGTGTTGGCAATTTTCTAAGCATGTGTTGATCACACCGATCGAACCAGAGGCAGTTTTATTAAATACGGCTTCTGGTGATAATTATGTGCTCAACCCACTAGGCTTAGTGATCTGTGCCCTGATTCAAGAAGGCTGTAATAAAACCTCGCTGATTATCGAGCAGGTAAGTCAGCATTTTCCTGATGATGCAGGAAAAATTCCTGCTGATGTGCGAGAATTTATGCTGGCTTTATGCAGTGAAGGCTTGATTGAGCGGGTTGATCAAATTGATTGATGCTTTTACCTCGATCGACTTAGCCGGAGTTTTGGAGTTGCTCGATCGATTGCAGTCGCCCCTGAAATTGCAGATTCATGAAGATTCACCACCGGTAACTTCACCAGAGTTTCAGTTTGTTTTTGAACTGGGCGGAGTCAGTTACTGGCAATCACCAGATCAGAGCTGGTGGCTTCAGGCCAAAGATACTGGCGGTGTTGCTCATTTGATCGCACCATTGCACCAACTTCACTTGTGGCCAGACCCTAGCCAGCCAACTCAGCGGTATTTTTGGCATTCTGTGATGAGGAGTGCGATCGCCATTTACCTGAGTGATTATGGCTACACACCCATCCACGCCGCCGCTATGGTCGATCAAATTGGTCAGCTATGGTTATTTGGAGGCTATACTCACACCGGTAAATCAACTTTAACCATTGGCCTGCTAGAAGCTGGCTGGAGTTACTTAGGCGACGACGGAGTACTATTAGCCGATGGTAATTCAGGAGTAGTAGCTCATAGCTGGTGGGGTAGTAGTCTATTAGATCCTATCTTGGCGACGACCTACCCGCATTTGGCACACCATTTAGATGATTGGGTTGGTAACAGACGACTGATCAATCTGCAAAATTGCTATGTAAACCAGTACCTCACTCAACAAACACCAGTCAAACTAGCTTTTCCTCAGTTAGATCAAACAGAGCCACTGGCAAAATTAGTACCTCTAAGCCCTGGGTTGGCTCTGGCACAATTGATGCAGCACAGCGCTCCTTGGCTGTTGAAAAACCCCCAGATTCATTTAGGTAGACTACAGGCTCTATGCTGCCAAAGCGAATATTTCACGCTGCATTTAGGGTCGATCGCCCGCGCTAAACCTCATCAAGTTGCTAGTATATTGCGGTAAGCGAAGTGGCGATATAAAATCCCCTAACTCCGAACAAAATAAAACCCGCAATAGCGGGTAATAAATCTTAGCCAAGGCTAAAATTACTTGTTGCTGTTAGCGTAAAAGCTCACATGATAAGCAAAAGACTTCCAAGGGTGCTTGTGAACATCTTGCACAACTACTGTGCCTTTCCAAGAAAGTTCTGGAATGCTAACTTCTACAGGAGTCTTACCAGGCTGAGCCTTTCTGAGCAGCATCTCTAAATCTTTAGTGCTGACGGTTAAAGACTCCGACTCACTGCCTTTGTGACCATACAAATTGGCTGGAGTGATGCCATCGCGGCGAAGTTGGTTTGGTTTACTGCCAGCTACTCGCTGTTTACATTCGATCGATAGTTCCATAAGAGTTTCTCTAGGTTATTTTTTAGAATTCTACCAGGTTTTATTTTACCGATCTAGTAAGCTAGATCGGTGTTGGGCTAAGATTTAGCCGCATCTGGTTTAGATCGACCGTTAGCGTAGCGCAAAGCACGCTTTGGTCCATGAATCGGGTCTTCCACCACAATTGTCTGATCACGGCTAGCCCCGATCGAAACAATGGCGATCGGTACTTCCATCAATTCAGCCAAAAAGTACAGGTAATTCTGCGCTTCTTCGGGCAAATCATCCACCGATCGACAGTCTGCGGTACAGCTTTGCCAACCCGGGAAGGTTTCATAGATGGGCACACAGGCCGTAAACTCAGCCGTAGAGTTAGGAAAATCTTCGGTGCGCTTACCGTCAATTTCGTAAGCTACACAGACTTTGATTTCTGGTAACTGATCCAACACGTCTAGTTTCGTAATTGCCATACAGTCCATGCCATTGATCCGCACTGCATAGCGGCCAATGACTCCATCGAACCAACCACAGCGGCGTTTGCGACCGGTAGTAGTACCAAATTCGGCACCGATTTCGCAGAGCTGTTCGCCTACTTCGTCGTCTAACTCCGTAGGGAATGGGCCTTCGCCAACCCGGGTGGTATAGGCTTTGGCCACCCCAATCACTCGATCGATCGCCGTTGGGCCAACCCCGGCACCGACACAGGCACCGCCCGCGATCGGATTAGAAGAAGTCACATAGGGATAAGTCCCATGGTCTAGATCTAATAGTGTGCCTTGGGCACCTTCAAACAAAATATTCCGGCGCAAGCGAATCGCATCGTAAATTTTTAATGAGGTGTTCACCACATAAGGACGCAGCCGATCGGCATAGCCCTTATACTCAGCAATCACTTTTTGCGGATCGAGTAAATCTTTGGCTGCGTAGCCGTAGAGCTTCTCTAACACATCATTTTTTTGTTCGATCGTCCAGGCCAGCTTTTTGGGCATGACCTTTTCATCCATGATGTCTTGGACTCTAATACCCATGCGTTCAGACTTGTCTGCATAAGTAGGTCCAATCCCTCGTCCGGTGGTGCCAATTTTATGAACGCCACGTCTTTCTTCCGAAGCTTGGTCAATCATGCGGTGATAGGGCATGGTGACATGAGCTGTCTGAGAGATCAACAAATTATCGGTAGACACATTAAGTGCCGCCAACTGGTCTAGTTCGCCAATCAGAATTTTGGGATCGATTACCGTACCGCAGCCAATGATGCAGTCCGTATCCGGATACAACACCCCCGAAGGTATGAGGTGCAGTTTAAAAGTCCGTCCCTGTACGACTACCGTATGGCCAGCATTTACGCCGCCTTGGTAGCGCACCACCACATCCGCCGACTTACTGAGTAAGTCGGTGATTTTACCTTTACCTTCATCGCCCCACTGGGCACCAATTACAACAACGTTAGCCAAGGAGTTCCACCTGCTAAAGTTAACACAATCTCTAATACTACCATAGGTTCTGCAT
>JAYUSV010000476.1:0-34860 GCA_043755495.1 Synechococcales cyanobacterium | reverse complement strand
AATACTTCTTCTCTACGCCCCAAGTAGCTACTACTGCTAGGGGACAAACTACAAAAGGCACAAAGATAAATAACTGATCGATTTGTTGGCGCACATTTTCGATCGAAGCATTAGATTCCAGCGGCTTTAAGATTACGCTGATGGTGATTGCTCCAATAATTACTCCAACTAGCAGCATCGACCAATCAATCGCTACAATCTTCGATCGATTGCTTTCATCAGTAACATCTACTAACAAAGTAGCAAAGGGTGTAGAGCTAGCACTCACCGCCAAACCATACAGACCAAACATGACCCCCAGCAGCAATGCCCAGCCATAAGTAGCCGTAGTCCAGTCATTACTACCCAACGCCCGGACATTATCACCCAGCTTCCACATTACCTGGGTTGCCAAAATCACGATGATCGACAGGCTGGCTGCACCTGTCCAGACATAGCCAGTACGATAATGACCAAAAAGCATTTTAGTATCAGACATTTGGCCAAACCAGACCCGCGCCGGAGCCACGAAGAGAGTCATGGCGAGTACTAAAGTGGCGATCGTCCCTGGTACATTCAGTTCTTTGATTAAAATCCGATTCAGTACCCCAAAAATCAACACCGACATCATGCCCAAGGCAATCTGAAACAAACCCAGACGGATCATGGTGAGCAGAGATATTTCTGGCAGAGATCGCTCTGCGGTTAAATTGCCACTGGTCATAAAAAATTTATAAAAAAATCGACTCCCTTAACATGTTTACCACAGTTTCCCCTGAGAGTGCCGACCAGAGTGTGATCGATCAATGAAAGTTTTTAATGTGGTCGATCGTCTTGTGCTAGCAGAAGGGGGGAAAGTTCATGATGGCCAAATAGGATTGCATTCGCTGCGACTTGAATACTGCCATTTTAGCTTTAGAATGGTCTCTGGCTACTGTGCCGTCATTCCCCATCGGCAGTGATCTTCGACGCTGCATAGATAGACAAAAAAGGCTCGACGACCAAACCATTCACGCTAGACATGGAGATGTTGCACTTCAGATTCGAATTGACGATGCTATTAGTAGTATTGATGCAGCGGCTCCATTATTGATGAAGGCTGGAAAGATATCGAAGGCGTTAGCAGGAAAAGATTTAGTAGATGGCTCTTTAATCTATATTTCAAGCAAATATCTAGTTGGTCGTCAGACTAAATAATTGATCTGATGACCAGCCAGTCAAGTGACAAAAAGCAGTTGTTTTAATGATAAATCTACCACTAAAATATTGCAAGTAATCTGGTATTAGTCAAAACTAATTAAAAATAGGCGATCTTGATCACTTCTTATTTAAACACTGTATGCATCCTGACATTCGTGGAAGCAAAATACTTCAATACCCCCTACAGGAAGTAATTTAGGGGTTATAGGTATGGCAATAAAATATTAAAAATTCTATACGGTTACTTTTTGTTACTTGTTAGTCTACACTCCAGATCAACACCTTAATTAGTGATTTACAGAGAAAAACATCGCATTTGATCTCTTTGAAACAAGTGCAGCCTTTATTTCAGCAAAGGCCAAATTTCTGGTGTGAATCACCAAAATGATGGTGCCAAAGTGATTTACTCAACGAAACCCATCTATCTTCTTATGCAATACCATCTCGGCATTAATTTAGGACATGAACGATCAGTAGCAATTGTCAAAGACGGCGAAATATTAGTGGCGATCGAACAAGAAAGAATCGATCGACACAAATATAGCCCCGGCTATATGCTGCATTCGCCCGGTGATGCCAGTCAGATTCAACTACCTCATGAAGCCATGCGGTATGCGATCGACACTATTGGTATTGGCATGGGAGATCTAGCTACTATCACTGCTAACATGCCCGGTCATGATTACGCCCCCACAATTCTACGGCGGGTTCTTTCCCCAGAAATGATCGGCAAAATAAAGCAAATTCCCAGTCATCACTTGGCCCATGCATATTCGGCTTATTATCCATCGGGGTTTGATGAATCAATCGTTTTGGTAGTAGACGCTTCTGGTAGCACGGTCGATCGACAGACTGAATCTTACACGCTCCATACTGGCAAAAACAATCAGCTCACCACTCTCCACAGCGAAACCGTAGCAGCACATCTAGCCGGACTTTCTACCCTCGGTTTTGTTTACGAATATGTCACTCGTAAAGCCGGGTTTGTGAGTCAGATCAACGAAAAAGTGCGCCATGCGGAATCAGGAAAATTGATGGGATTGGCACCTTTTGGCCGACATCAACCCCATTTTCAACGCTGGATTCAGACAATGGCTGATGACTTTAGCTTGAAAATTTCGGCCTATGATATTTTCCTGGAGATTGCGGCGCTAGAAAAACTCTATGACAACGGTGAAGGTAAGCCATATTTACGCAACTACTTAGTTGATCTGGCATATAAAGTTCAGGAAGAATTAGAACAGGCCTTACTGCATATTGTTGGTTTGGCGGTCAAACGCACTGGTTTAAAGAAGCTGTGTATTGCGGGAGGAGTGGGCTTAAACTCGGTGGCTAACTACAAACTGCTGCAACAACTTGAACTGGAAGATATCTTTATTTTCCCGGCGGCTGGTGATGGGGGGATTGCAGCAGGCTGCGCGCTCTGGGCTTACCATGCTACTGGTGGTAACAAGCGAGTAACTTTAACCAAAGCGGGCTTTGGCAAAAAATATAGTGTTGAGGATGTGCGCTTTGCCATCTCGCAATTTGCCGCAGATATTGTGGTAGAAGAACTGCCCCCTGCTTCGATCGTGCCCCGTGCTGCTCAGTCTTTAGCACAAGGAAACATAGTTGCCAGATTTGAAGGTGGTTCAGAATATGGTCCTCGTGCTTTAGGGCAGCGATCGATCATGGCTGACCCGACTTTTAAAAGAATGAAAGATATTATCAATGCCAGAGTTAAATTCCGGGAGGCTTTTCGGCCTTTTGCTCCAGTAATTCCATTGGAATCGGTATCTACGGTGTTTGAGCAACAGGTTGCTGCGCCTTTTATGTTGGTGGTGCCGCAGATCAAAAAAGAATTTCATGATTTAATTCCTTCAGTAACCCATGTGGATGGCACTGGCCGAGTGCAGACAGTAACCGCAGCAGATAACCCATACTTCCATAGTCTTTGTCATCAGTTAGTGCAAGAGCGGCAAGGTGTACCGGTTTTATTGAATACTAGTTTCAATGTGGCCGGACAGCCGATTGTTGAGACTCCAGCAGAAGCGATCGAAACTTTCTTGAATACCGATATTGACTATTTGGCGATCGAAAACTTCTGGATTAGCAAACGATATGTGCCGGTGTTGAACTACACAGAGCATCTCTCTAAAGTAGCCGATAGCTCGTTACCACAAGGTTTACCAGCTAACGCCCCAGCAGTAACTGAGTTAATGGCTAAACTCGATCAGGCATTGTTTCATAACAAAACCACTAATTGCCCTTGGTCGTCAGCAGAACTCCGAAAGTTATCTACCGCAGGTGCAGTGTACAAAGAAACCAGCCGCCTTTTCCCTCGTGCGCAGGGTATTAGCCATTTCCAGACCCAACTATCACCTTCTGTACTATTATTACCCGATCCGCTAGGGAAATCTGCTCTCGTTGATTTACGAGGTAAAACCAAACCAACAAGCTACGTTTGGCCAGAAGTCCAGCTTCTACTGACAGTATTGCATAGCCGGGAACGTGAATTAGAAGCTTTGCGCCAAGCATGGCAGCTCACTCCCCGCGAACTGGAAGTTAAAGTTACTTGGGCACAGCAACAGCTCGATCGCTATGCAATCTGCGGTGATCAAGGTCAATTACAACAGATAGCAAAAGATTCTTCTGTCCTGAAAATCAAGACAATACCTAAAGATTCGGAATTAACTACCGTTGCTGATAGCTCCGCTTGCACCATAGGTGATCGCACTTTCGCCTCTTTTGCTGACGAGGATTTTTCAGCTAGCCAAGCCCTGCGCCAACTTTATGACTGCTTAACCCAATGGGAGTATACTGATGCGAAGATTTCAGAGTTACTGGGAGTGACTTCTCAGCAGCACATTGAACCCACTCGGATTCATTATTATGATCGATATCTTTTACCCCATAACCCTCTCAGTAATCTAATTCGGCTGTTTCACCTGCGAGTAGCTTTACCCAAAGCTGATCTACAAGATCTGTTTACTCCTAAACTCTTTACGACCTTAGTTAACTTGGGTTTACTAATTCCCCGAGGTGAACATTGGTCGTCACGGGTAGATCTGTTTGATGCCGCAGGGCTATATATTGCCACTGACCATCGCTACATGTTGTTACCCGAAGACAAAATCGATGAAAATCCGGTGATGTACTTAGGTATGGATAGTATGGGCTTAGTCTACACCGCACCGCGCCATAACGTGGATTGTATATTAGATCTTTGTACTGGCAGCGGTATCCAGGCTTTAACCGCTAGTCGTTATGCCCATCAAGTAATAGGGATCGATATTAATTTACGGGCTTTACGCTTTGCCCGCTTCAACGCCCAATTAAACAGCATTGAGCATGTCAAATTTCGATCGGGTAATTTATACCAAGCAGTATCGGGTAAATTCGACATCATTTTAGCCAATCCACCCTTTGTCCCCAGCCCCAGCCAAGATTATCGGTTCCGGGATGGCGGTGCCAATGGCGAAGAGATTTTGGCGCAAATTATTAGCGGCAGCGCCAAGCATCTGACTGCCGATGGCCGATTGTTTATTGTCACTGACTTGGCTGATCTACCCAAATATCAGAATAAATTAGCTCAATGGTGGCGAGGTGGTGCCGCAGATCAGTTAGTTCTGCATACAGCCGATCGAGATGATATTTTATTTTCTGTCCCTCATTCTCATGCGCCCTTCGGGCAAACAATCTGTGAATACCGTGATGAACTTGATCGGTGGCTGGGCAATTTCCATGGAGCGGGTTTAACAGCAGTCAACTTTGGTTACATTCTGATCAAGCGTCTGGCTAAGTCTAACCAACAGGAGACTTATTACACTCGCACCATTCATAATCCTCATCAGTCGATCGAGGCTGAAGTGCGTCAATATTTCCGCCAGCGTGATCGATTAGCACATCCCCAAGTGGGCAAATGTTATTTGGCCTTCCATCCAGATCTGCGCTTCCGCTGCGAAATCGATCCCCATACCGGAGATCAGCAGGTGGAGCTGTTTGCTGCGGATAATCTCTACTTCACTACCTACCCAATCAGTCAGCAATTATACTTACAGTTGCAGGAGATTTTTAATAACCGGCCTCAATGCAGTGCCTATATCAACAGTGTTAACCGCGAGTTGATCTACGATTTGGTCTGTAAAGGAATTCTCTTACTTAAATTTACCCAGGCGAATATCATCAATAATGCGATTATGCCTCTAAATTTATCGGTGATCCCTCAAAATACAGGTTCTTCACAAATGGTAGAGTCAGCACAGCATAATGAGTTAAGCATTGCAGAATTGCAAACAAAAACCACTCCCACCTGTCTGTCTTCCTATTTGAGCTGATTTGTCTATAATTGGATGGAAACACTGTGGCACACCGGAATACACAGTGTTAGATTGTATCTAAGCAACCAACAAAATTCCATGCAACTCACTTGGCTAGACAGTAACTCTTGGCTCATTGAAATGGGCGGTAAAAATATCTTGCTAGACCCCTGGCTAGTAGGCGATCTCAGTTTTGGCAACCTGCCCTGGCTCTTCCTGGGCAGCAAAACTGTGCAGCGGCCAATACCATCCAACATTGACCTAATTCTGCTCTCCCAAGGACTCCCCGACCACGCTCATATTCCCACTTTAGAGGTATTAGACCGATCAATTCCAGTAGTGGCTTCGCCCAGTGCG
Organism: Synechococcales cyanobacterium; assembly: GCA_043755495.1. Classification (GTDB taxonomy): domain Bacteria; phylum Cyanobacteriota; class Cyanobacteriia; order Cyanobacteriales; family Chamaesiphonaceae; genus JAAFHZ01. The sequence goes on along the minus strand of JAYUSV010000476.1, from coordinate 29,026 downwards.
GCCAAAGTAGTCAAAAACATTGGCTATCAGCAAATTATTGCTCTGGCTCCTGGCGAAAGCCATCATTTTGCCGGAGTGAGCATCAAAGCTGTTCCTGGTTCACCAGTGGGGCCAACGGCGATCGAGAATGGCTATATATTACGTGACAACCATAGTAGCCTGTATTATGAACCCCATGGTTATCACTCACCAGTGTTAGCTACAGAGGCTTCGATCGATGTAGTCATCACACCATTGATCGATCTGAAGCTGCCACTACTAGGAACGGTCATTAAAGGTAAAGCTAGTGCCTTAGCACTTTGCGAACTCCTGAAACCCAAATTTATTGTGCCCACAGCCGCTGGTGGCGACGTGAAGTTTGAGGGGTTGTTAATGTCGATATTAACTGCCGAAGGCACAGTTGCAGAATTCCAAGATTTGCTTAGGGGTAAGTCTTTGGGTACAGAGGCGATCGAGCCACAACCCTGGCAGCCTTTTGGGCTCACATCAGCTACATCAATCTGATTTTTCTTGAACTTGTGTGCATTTGAAATAGACAAATAGATATTTAAAAACTAAAGGGATAGTTCGTAATGGATGCAAGTTTAACTATTAACCTCGCTGAAACTGATTCAGTCGAGCAAGATTGTGTTGAGGATATAATCCGACATTCAAATACGATCGAAGCTTCAATTGATGGGATTTCTATCTTGCGTGAAAACCAACGCAAAGAAGATGCTCTTAAAGCGATCGTCGAAGGCACAGCAGGCAAAACAGGTGCCGATTTTTACCGTGCTTGCACCCAATATCTAGCCGAAATATTTGAGGTGCGCTATACCTTTTTGACCAAACTACTTGATCAATCCTTCCGTAAGTCACAGATGATTTCGCTCTGGACTGGTGGCGAACTAATCGAACCCTATGAAATGGAATTGGCGGGCACTCCTTGCCTTGCAACTTACCAAAATTCTTGGGGGATTTTTCCCTCAGCTCTCCAAACTCATTTCCCTAATGCTCCGGCTCTGGCTAGCTTACAAGGCGAAAGCTATATTAGTTTGGTGATCCGAGATTTTGCGGGGAAACCGATTGGTAATTTAGGAGTCATTGATACCAAGCCACTCCCCACAGATACAGCCACTCTACAATTTATTCTGCAACTTTTTGCCAATCGGGTAGCTGCTGAAATGAAGCGGCAAGACGATGAAGATAGAATTCATGAGAGCAATCGACACCTAGAGCTAATTAACCAAGAACTCCTTCATGCCACCCACCGCAAAAACGAATTTTTGGCTACAATGAGTCATGAGTTGCGTACTCCTCTCAACGCAATTCTGGGGATGTCTGAAGCCTTAGAAGATGAAGTATTTGGCAGCCTAAATGAATGCCAAATAAAATCTTTACGCACCATCAGGCGGAGTGGTCGGCATTTGTTATCACTCATTAATGATATTTTAGATGTCTCTAAAATCGAGGCTGGTAAGCTAGAATTAGAAATTGTCACCACCAGCGTTCAGAATTTATGTAGCTCGAGCTTGATATTTGTTAAACAGCAAGCATTTGACAAACAAATTAAATTAGAAGTGTTTTTGCCCCCAGCAGTTGGCAATATTGCTGTCGATGAACGTAGGATGCGGCAAGTACTCATTAATTTGCTGAGTAATGCGGTGAAGTTTACCCCTATTGGTGGGCGCATAATTCTGTCTGTTACTCGCCAAGAAAAAGAAGATAGTGAAAATGGTAGTAGTTGGATTGAATTTAAAGTTACTGATACCGGAATTGGTATTAGTGTTGCCGATCAAGATAAGCTCTTTCAACCATTTGTACAATTAGACAGCAGTCTCAACCGTCAGTATGCAGGTACTGGGCTAGGGCTGACTCTGGTCAAGCAAATTGCCGAACTTCACGGAGGTACAGTTCAGTTACAAAGCGAGCTTCGCCAAGGTAGTTGTTTCATTGTGACTTTACCTGACACCTGCTTACTAAGAGACAATGACACCTGTTCTTTTTCCATTTATGATAGTCTAACTTCTTATCCCAAAAATACTAGTCATAAAATATCTGCAACACCTTTGATTTTGTTAGCCGAAGATAACGAAGCTAATATTAGCACATTCTCTAGTTATTTAATGGCCAAAGGCTATGACGTAATTTTAGCGACAAATGGCCAAGAGGCGATCGACCTCACCCATACCAAACAACCCAATCTTATTTTAATGGACATTCAAATGCCACATGTTGATGGCATCCAAGCAATCACTGCTATTAGGCAAAACCCACAGCTAGTAGATGTCCCTATTATAGCCCTGACGGCTTTAGCAATGGCAGGCGATCGAGAGCGCTGCCTATCGGCTGGTGCCAATGATTATTTAACAAAACCTGTAAAACTCAAGGAGCTTAATCAAAAAATTCGTGAATGGTTGCAATTGAATTAGCTTAAAACATGTGATCTAGAAATTAAACAGACTGCTGCCTAAAAATTACCAACACAACATTTTACAATCCAAAGGAGACAATTAAAATGAACAGCTATTCTATTTTGGTAGTCGATGACCAGCCAGAAAACTTTGAAGTGATTGAAGCCTTGCTTGAGAGGATGAATTATATATTACATTATGCAAGCAGTGGCCAAGTGGCGATCGACTGCTTAGGTAAATTTGATCCAGATTTAATTCTATTAGATGTCATGATGCCTGAAATTGATGGTCTTGAAGTGTGTCAACGAATCAAAGCAGTTCAGCAGTGGCAGGCAATACCAATCATTATGGTTACATCCTTAACCAGTACCGAAAATTTAGCTCAATGCCTCGCCGCTGGTGCCGATGACTTTTTGAGTAAGCCCGTCAATGGGATTGAGCTGCGGGCCAGAGTTAGTTCTATGCTGCGGATCAAAAAACAGCACGATCGCATCGAGTCACTAGCAAAGCTGCAACGTAATAGCATTAGTTCTCTACAAAGTAGCTTGAATGAATTAAATTCTGATTTGGCAGTCAGCTTTCCCCAGGAATCGGATGCTCCTTTGCATAACGTTTTAAACAAAATTCAGCTATTGCAGCAAGATTTTCACAAAATGTCTTTACCCAAAATTAGAGAAACCTTAGAATCTGCTAACCAGTCGGCAATTGAGCTAGACCAATTCCAGCAAAACTTTCTATTTACTCGTCAATTGTCTTCATCCATCCCAAAATTTGAGCAGAAAGCAACCTGTGCAGCGAAAACTTCGATTAAACAGATTGCTATTAGGCAAATTGATCAATCCCAGTCAGCACCAAAATTAGTATTTGATATTGAAGATGTCGAACTGGCGGTTACGCCCAAGCATTTACAATATATTATTGCTGAATTATTGGATTATATTCTAGCAATGCCTGCATCTAAAGACTCCATTACTTTATATGGTCACATCATGAATGATGAATTCCATTTTTATGCCGACAATCGAGAGATTGAAATCAATAAAGTTTCGTCATCAGAGCTTTCAGCATCAATCAGATTTAATCCTGCCTCTAACTCAGATCATAAACTAGCTAAAGGTTTAAAAATAGCCAAAAAGATCGTAGAAATTTACGAAGGACTATTTTTAGTTGACAACTCTGATTCAACTAACACAACAATATATATTACACTCCCATTAACTAGACCAGTTACTCCGTCAGAATTTTCTACAGCTTTGGTGAGAGAGTCTCGTGAAAGTAGAACACCGAACATTATTAATAATGTATCGTCTCTTGAGATAGTACCTTCTTTAGAGGGGGAATTAACTAATACCAATGACTCTATCTCAGATGAATTGCGAGAAATCTGGCACGAATCTCAGTTTGCTTAAGTTATCAGCGACTTCAAACAACTGGATATTACTATCCAGGAATCACACTGGTTATTTAGCAAAATACAGTATGATTAAGGCTGGTTCTCATCAGTAGACGAATTATATGGTGAGAGCGAGCGCTGTAAGCTCAGGCCACCAGCTCTTATCGGAGTGAAAACAATGGCTCAAAACATCCCTCATCTCTCTGGATATGATGTAGTCGAAAAACTTCAACACAACTCCAAAAGCACTGTATATCGGGCTACTCAAAACAGCGGTGACTTTGCTAACCATCCTCGCTCGGTGGTCATTAAACTGTTGTCAACAGAGTATCCTAGCTACCAAGACCTCATTAATTTTCGTCACCAATACACCATCGCCAAGGATTTAGATATTCCAGGTGTCCTGCGTCTTTATAGCCTAGAAGAGCACGATCGAGGCTATGCCTTGGTGATGGAAGACTGTGGGGGCATTGCTTTAGATCAATACCAACAGCACTTAGTTCTGGCCGATATTTTAGAAATTGGTATTCAATTAGCCAAGACGCTGCAATCATTGGGAAAGCACCAGATTATCCACAAAGATATCAAGCCTGCCAACATACTTATTCATCCCAGTACCAAACAAATCAAGCTTATTGATTTTTCGATCGCCTCCTTGTTACCCCGTGAAACTCAAAAAATTGTCAATCCTCAACTACTAGAAGGCACGCTAGCTTATCTCTCACCCGAACAAACTGGCAGAATGAATCGCAGGATAGATTACCGTAGTGATTTTTACAGCTTAGGCATCACTTTGTATGAGCTACTTACTGGCCGATTGCCTTTTGTTACAGAAGATCCGATCGATCTGATTGATTGTCATTTATCTCAAACAGCAGTTTTCATCAACTTAGTTAAGCCAGAAGTACCAGCAGTAGTTGCTCAAATCGTTGCCAAATTAATGGCTAAGAATGCTGAAGATCGCTACCAAAGTGCTCAAGGATTGCAACATGATTTGACCAATTGTTTATACCAGTGGCAAACTACCCGGAGCATTGCTCAATTTGAAATTGCCCAACAAGATCGCAGTGATCGGTTCGTAATAGCCGAAAAACTCTACGGCAGAACTACCGAAGTCCAATCGTTACTGGCCGCGTTTAGTCGGGTCAGTCAAGGACAGACTGAAATGATTTTGGTTGCCGGATTTTCGGGGATTGGCAAAACCGCTGTAATTAATGAAATTTACAAGCCAATCACCAAACAGCAAGGCTATTTTATTGAGGGCAAATACGATCAATTTAACCGCCGTCGTCCTTTTCATGGATTTTTTCAAGCTTTTCGAGATTTAATTAGACAACTATTGAGTGAAGGTGAGCAACAGCAAGCTAATTGGAAAAATCAAATCTTGGCAGCCCTAGGAGAAAATGGCCAAGTTTTAGTTGATGTAATTCCTGAGCTAAAACAAATCATCGGCTCTCAACCACCAATCAGAGAGATAGAAGGTACAGCATCACAACAACGATTCAATTTAGCCTTCCAAAAATTCATTGAAGTTTTCACGACCACAGAACATCCGTTGGTAATATTTTTAGATGATTTACAGTGGGCTGATGCAGCGTCATTAAAATTAATGCAACTTTTAATGACTGGCCAAGGATATTTGCTATTACTAGGAGCGTATCGAGACAACGAAGTATCTAGCAGCCATCTGTTAATGCTGGAGATCGAGAAAATGCAGCGAGCTGAAGTCATTGTGCAAACAATCACCCTGGCTCCCCTGACATTTTTAGATACCAATCAGCTTATTGCTGACACTTTACATTGCTCTATAGAACGAGCACAGTCTCTAACAGAATTAGTCGATCGCAAAACCAAGGGAAATCCCTTTTTTGTCACCCAGTTCTTGAAATCATTACAAGCCGATGGCCACATCAAATTTAATCGGCGAGGCTATTGGGAATGTGACATGGCAAAAATCCAAACATTATCTGTCACTGATGATGTAGTGGAGTTGATGGCTACACAGTTACAAAGATTACCGATCATGGCTCAACAAATTTTTAAATTAGCCGCATGTGTTGGTAACCAATTTGACCTAGAAACCTTAGTAGTAATCTCAGAGCAGCCCCAACTTATAGCCACTGACGCTCTGTGGCAAGGGTTACAAGCTGGCTTGATCTTGCCTACTAGTCAAGTATACAAATTCTTTCAATCGGATACCAGTCAACGGTTTGCTTCTGAGCAGCCAGTTAATTCCACTTACCAATTTCTTCATGACCGAGTACAGCAGGCAGCCTATTCGCTGATTCCTGAGCAACAGAAACAACAGACTCACCTCCAAATTGGTCGTTTGCTATTAGCCAATAACTCTGACCAGCAACGCCGAGAGAAGCTATTTGAGATTGTCAATCACTTTAATCTAGCTGTTGAACTGATCAAAGAACCAATAGAACGAGAAATGTTGGTGCGACTGAACTTGCAAGCTGCCCAGAAAGCCAAAGCAGCCACAGCTTATAGCGCAGCTTACAACTATGCTCAAGTTGGGGTGCAACTACTAGAAGGCTGGTCACAGCAATACAACCTAGCACTAGCATTGCACGAAATTCTAGCAGAAGTCGCCTTTCTTAACGGTAATTTTGCCGCCGTGCCCGCTCTGGCCAAAATAGTACTAAAGCAAGCCAGAACCACCATCGATCGCGTTAAAACTTACGAAATAATCATTCAATTTCATACCATCCAAAAACAGCATCAGCAAGCGATCGATAGTGGCAGAGAAGTTCTACAACAACTAGGAATCAATTTAACATCGCGCCCTAGTAAAATATCTCTATTTCAAGAGCTACTAAAAACCAAGTTTGCTTTAAGAAATAAATCTCTTGAAGTTTTACAGGGATTGCCAGAAATGGTTTTACCCGAAAAAGTGGCGGCGCTGAAGATTTTAGATTTATTGCAAATGCCCGCCTACCTCTCTGACCAAAAGCTGTTGGTGGTATTGGCCACAGCAGGAGTTCGCATTACCCTCAAACATGGCAACAGTCCAATGGCAGCCAGTTTCTATGCCCATTACTGCATGGCGTTATCTAGTTTAGGAGAACTAGATAAAAGTTATCAAATTGGTCAACTGGCAATGGTTTTGGTCGATCGATATCAAAATTTGGCAGTCACTGCCAAAGTCAAAGTAATTATCCCTTGGTTTTCGCAACCTTGGCGGCAAGAATTGCGCAATAGCATTCCGGTAATGGATGAAAGTATTCGAGCAGCCCAAGAAAGTTGTAATTTGACTTTTTTGGGGGTCAGCGCTGGCATGTCGATGTTAACTCGATTTTTTGCTGGAATTCCGCTTGATGAAATAGTTAGTAAAATGACCGAAATGGAGCAAGTCATTATTCAATCTAAAGACGAATCTAGCCAACTCTACTTTGCTCTGTTACGCCAAACTATCATGAATTTGCATGAACGATCTGGCAGCGCAAACACAATTATGACTAGCAAAGGTCAGGAGTCATCCTTCTTGTCTACCATGTATGGCTTCAGGACTTTCTCTGCCTATATATTTGCCGATATTCCCACCGCTCTAAAATATGCCAATGCCCAACTGCTCTACGAATCGCCTCAAACAACGGGAATGACCAAAATTCAAATTTGGCTGTTTGATGCTCTCACTCGCTTAGCTGCTTACTTTGAGAGTGATCCGATTGAACAAAAACAATTGATGAAACAGGTATTGATCAATCAACAAAACCTATTAAAACGCGCCAAGCTAATGCCTGGTAATTTTCAACATAAAGTCGATCTTATCGAAGCCGAACGCTGTCGAGTTATTGGCGACTTCAACTCGGCCATGGAAATGTACGACCGAGCAATTTTTGGAGCCAAGGCCCACAAGTATTTACCAGAAGAGGCGATCGCCAATGAATTGGCTGCTAAATTTTATTTGAGCCAGGAGAATGAACAACTGGCTGTTGCCTATTTACAAAAAGCATATTATTGCTACGCCCGTTGGGGTGCAGCGGCCAAAATTGATGATTTAGAGCAACGGTATCCTCGATTCATTGTTTCCATTACCCAACGACCAAAATTGACTTCTTTATCCACCAATACTTCCAAATAGCATCACACTGTGATTAAGTCAACAAACCCTTCTAGCCATTTTGACTAGAAGGGTTTGTTCTTTTAAGTAATTGCACTGAATTGATTAAAATACCGATTGGGTATTTTAGAAGCGTAAACCAGCACCTAAAGTGACATTAGTTCCACGACTACTGTTAAAAGGAATGTTTACAGAACCAAGTAGACCAAAATCTCTGCTGATATTAAAATCAGCACCAATTTGGGCAAAGCCAGTAGTGGTAGATGAACTACCAGGGAGATTATTAGCACTAGCAATATCTATGCCCGCACCAATAAAAGGGGTAATTGGTGTGCGGCGAACACTAAAATCATAGGTTAAGCTAGTACCAAAACTGGTAGCGCCAGATGGAAAAGCCACATAGGGACGTAAAGAAAGGTTATCAGCTACCCCAAACTTGCCATCGATACTGAAAATGCTGTTGCCATTTCCCAGTCTAACGGAAGGACCAATAGTATTGTTGCCAACACCACCAGCCATCGCTGGAACTTGAGTAACAGCTAGTACGCTAGCAAGTACAGTCAATGCAGTTATTGTGTTTTTCATGTTTGTGAATCCTCATAATCTTCTGGTAACACTCTAGACTCATCTCAATCGAGACGACAGCCCGAGTGCATTCACTACCGGACTACATCAGCTTACAGAATGTTCCTGACTAGGCAAAGGACTGGGCAATGGGTCGAAGCAAATCTTCTGATACTCTTCCTCTGAGATTAAGTCTTGTGGCTTAACGTGATCAATGAACAACACACCATGCAAATGATCATATTCGTGCTGAAAAATGCGCGCCACAAAATCGCTGAAATGCTGTCTCTGTAACTCTCCATGCATGTTTAGATATTCTACATCGACCCATTGGGCACGAGATACTACAGCTCTGCGATCAGGGACGCTCAGGCAGCCCTCCCAGCCCTGAATATTTTTGGTGCTTCGATCGATAATTTTGGGATTAATAATCGCCGTGGGTTCCATGGTGGGGGCATGAGGATAGCGGGGACTGGGACGAGAGGCCAAAATAAACAAATTGAGGCTAGCCGAAACCTGGGGCGCAGCGATTCCCACCCCATTGGCCAAATCAGCGGTATGCATCAAATCAATCACGAGCTGCTGAATAACCGGAGATAAAGGAAATTCTACATCTTGAGCAGTCTGCCGCAGTACAACGGCTCCTACCTGGAAAATTGGTAGTTTTTTCACTAGTAATTATTCACTGATACCAAAGGGGAATGGTGAGGATCGTCAGGCCGATTGCTTCTACCCACTCTACCACTGCACCATAGGTATCGCCGGTGTGACCACCGAAAGCTCGATCGAAGTATTTACCTACCAAGTAACTCAAGGCCAATTCCACACCGGCTACCGTAGGAATCAGCAGCACTGGCTGCCAGTAAAATTGCACGGTCGCTACCAAGCTCAAAGCCAGCAGACCACCCAAGAGATCGGGAATAGGTTCTACCCCTTTGCTGTGCATTGTCCCCTTACCCTCAGCTTTAAGATATGGGTAGAGAGAAATTGCCAAAACTTGCGCCCACCTAGCCCAGCCGGGAATCAGCAATAAAACCAGCCAGCGGTGCTGAGGAATAGCGCTCAAGCTCATAATTTTTAAGATCAGAATCACCATTCCAGCCATGGCACCAAAGGCTCCGGTGGCACTGTCGGCCATCACTGCCAAGCGGCGGGTTGGATCGGTTACGGCTAGGCCATCGGCGCTGTCCATTGCTCCATCTAGATGTAGGCCGCCGGTAAGTAGGAGCCAGAGAAAGATGATGATGGTCGATCGAACCATTAAGGGCATCTCTAACAATCCCAAGCCGTAGTCGCAGAGGCAGAGTATCCCGCCTAGAATCAAACCGATGATAGGTGCCCAACGGGCAATGCGACTGAAATCTAGCTCCATTTTTTGGGGAGCAGGTAAACAGAGGTAAAAAGTCCAGGCGGCGAGTAAAGATTTTAGAATATTCATGGAAAATAACACACCCGGTTGAGCAATTACATCTTTTGTTTATGAGGTCAGAGCAAAACAACCAAGCAAGAATGCCAACCTAATTAGTAACCATTCCTGCTAGATTTACAATCTAAATTAGGAAGACGATCCCCATAGTAGTTGAAAATCACTTTGCTCTTGGCTGAGGAAGCTCAAGAATTTTTTGGTTTTAGGACTATCGTCAGGAAAAACAACTATAAATTCTAGATATAGAGATGTCTTGCGAACGAGAGGTTCAACTGTATTCTCAGGATTTTGACGGAGTTTTACTATTGGATACATACGTTGCCATAGTCGCCCTGCGTTCCCCATTTGACCTGTTAAGGTGGAGCGATAGATGCTGGACTCATACGCATAGTTGCCATGTATCCAGTCCATCGAGAGGCAATCATCCCGATTTGTAGCATCTCGCCCCCAGACCATGACGTTAGAAGAATGCCATGATTCTCGCCATTTTGCAGCATTGTCTAGCCGGAAGTTTCTCAGTTCTAGCCATTTTTTCGCTACTTCTTGGAGTTTTGCGATACGTTGAGCAACTTGTTCTAATTTCCAAACATGCCAAGATCGATCGCGCTGTAGAGTTGCGTCATCTGACCATTTCCAATGACAACCAATAAGGGGCTTATCATTCTCGTCATAGTAATTACTATAAAATAAGCGATGATCAGCACGTCGCCAAGATTTACCAAAACCACCAAGCATCATAGCAAAATGCGTTAGTCCTTTAACTAAATCTTGGAGTGCTTTTTGAGATGCTGGCGGTAGTTCTGACTGAAGATGCCAGCGGAGTTCTCCGGTGACATCATAGGTGGACTGTTCCCATCTGGTGCCGGGTGAAAATATTTTTGGGGTTGAATTTATTTCTTGAAAATTCAGCCCGAGTAGTCCCACATTGCCGTGGTCTTGAATGGAGCCAAACAAATCATTGACGACCTGCTCGGCAGTTTTGGCATTGGTTAAACCGCCAAAAATCCGCAGGGCATGACCACGTATGGCCGCCCGAAAAATGTTGGGGCGAAATTCACTGGAGCTGTCTAGGAGTTTGGCGGCTTGGCCTTGACCCTGTAGCTGGGCACGGTATAAGACCTGTTGCTGTTCAGCTCCAGCTGAGTAACCATAGCCCGCGCTGACTCGTGACCCGAGACCACCGGAAAGAGCTTTGTCCCAAATTTGCCAGATTTTTTGCCATTCTGCCGAGGACAGAGGCTCGTTGCTGGAAATGCCAAAGCGCAAAGTAGGCTGATAGAGAGAGATTTGGGCAAAGGCACTGGTCTGTCGATCGTCGGTGCCTACCTGTTTATTTTGCTGGGGGTGGGTGATGTCGATGAGTCCATTTTGCCACTTGGTATCTATTGGATAGGCTCCGTGAAAGCGCAGAATGCCGGGATTCCATTCACCTCTTTTAACTTCTTTGCCGCAGTAGCGATCGGCTTCTTCTTTGCTACAGGCACGGCGAAAGACTCCTTTCATGCTGCTGCCGGGATAATGAGGCCAGCCCCGAGCGCCAATCACTGGCCGAATTACGGCATCATCTACGCCGCTGTTGGATAGTAATCGCCAGTTGAAGGTATAAATTTTCTCTTGCACCTGCTCACCGGCTGGTGGTAGCTCGGGGTATATTTCCTGAGTCCATTCTTTTGTCCAAGGCGTAATGTCAGGCTCGCTCTCTCCGCGATTGGGAATTTTTTGAACCTGACAGCGCCCCGCAATCTGCGCCCGAAACATCATGGGGACTGAGTTGTGAATGTTAGTTTTATTCATTATCTGAACCTCCTTTATGGCGCTGTGTCCACCAAACTATGGCATCACAGAGCTGAGTTAGGACAGCTAAAGCAACTCGCTGAGTTTCGATATCTAGCAACCACAGTTTTTTAGACATGGCTTCGATCGAGTCAGCGTCGTCAACTTGATCATTCGGAATATTTACTCCTGTTTGAGCCATGATTTTGGCAAAGGCTTGCCAAGTTTCTTCCCAAAATAGTGATTTATTCTTTTCTTTTTCTTTGAGCCGCAAATGCTCGCCCCAGAATCTTTCTAATCCATAAGCTACAGCTAACCGCATCTTGTGTGCCTGATTCAGCGATTTGTTCTTTTTAGAAGTTTTTTCGTCACGCTTGCGGGCATCTAACACGAGTTTTTGAGCCACTCGATCGAGTTCGTATGATTTCCAAGCCATAACTATTTAACCTCCTGTAGAGTGACATTGCAACGCCCAAAGCCGATCGATTCTAAACCACCAAAATATAGTTCGAGGTTTTTAACAATTAATGGTGGCCACTTGTCATCAGTTTCTTTCATGGCCACGGGGAATATCATGATGCTGCCTTCTGGTAAAGCTTCTACGCTAAAAAAAGCTCCACCATCTACTTTCTTTTGATTAGGATTTTCTTCGCTGCCTAGTTTGACCCGACTTTGGTGGTACAAGGCCATGTCGTGAATCATGCCAAGGTCGTTATCATCTACCACTACTAAGTTATCGGACTTAATATTGACTCCCTCTGGAATCCATCCTGATAAATCCTCATCATGTTCGATTTCCATAAAGCCTAGGTTGAAAAAGAGCACTTTACGTTGACCATCAACTTTGCGGGAAGATAGATTTTTGGATGCTGTATAAGGTGCTGGGATTCCTTTGATAATAGTTTTCTTCGTGATCATTTGGTAGCGCTTCAGGAGCATCGGCGAAGTCACCCAGACGATCGGCTGGCCGGGACAAAATACCGGAAACCAAACCAGTGAAGCATATTCAAACTTGATGATCGCTTCGGTGGTGCCGCTATCTTCTTGGCCTTTGACAGCTTCGTGGCCATACCAATGACCCTGAGCAGCTTTATTAGCAAACATATCGGCACGGAAGCGACCTCGCAGGGAGCTGCCGGGGATAATGCCGGTTTGGGTAAATTGGTCGCGGAAAATTAGATTGAGATTGCCAGCTTCTTCCCCTGCGCTTGCCCCTACGTGTAAGGGTGCCTGGGTTTCGATGATGCCGTAGCCTTTTTGATACATAGTGATACCTGAATAAATTATTGACCTAATTAATCGTTAGCTACAGTGGTAAGGCAAAGCCGCAGCCCCAATGTTTGTAAGAATAGCCCTCTTGTGGAAACCACTCTTTCTGCCAATCTTGCCAGGAACTTAGGGATTCGGCTAATTGATATACTGTACCGGCTGGGACTCCGTAGCGGCCTCGGGAAAGGCGTTTGGTTTTACCTTCGCCACCCAGACGAAAGCGAAATGGTACCGATCGCTCAGTCATGAGCGCTGTGAGGTTCCAGAAGGAAGAAACTGGTGTTTCTTGGGCGGATTGGATATGGGTGGGAATGGGGTGTAGGGTTTGTGGGGGTTGAGTTGATTGATCGCCGCTAGGAACTGGGAAGCGGTAAGAGAGGCGCTGGGTGCCCCAGACGGCGGGGGTGACGAGGCTAAAGCATTGGCCGACGGGTTGAGATAGTAGGGCTTGAAGGTTGGAGTCGGTAATGGGGTGGCATTCTACTTCTGCTAGGTGGCCTTCGCCGCCGAAGCGATACCAGCCATCTTCTAGTTTCCGGCTGCTGAGGTAGATCAGGCAATAATCGGGGTTGAGCTGTACGCCGTTTTCTAGGAATAGGCTGCCCGGTTGAGGTGGCATATCTGATTCTGTTTCTGGTGTTTCTTTGGGGACGATCAAAACCTTACGCTGTTCTTCTTCTAGGCGGGGGTGCAAGTGGGGATGGTATTTCCAGATGTCTTTGGTGGTGGTGACGGGAATATTTAAAGTGGCTGTTGATGATGAGTTTTGGAGTTGAGACCATTGTTCGATCGACACCCAAGTATTGCTGGCTGCTTTTTTCTCTTTAGTTGCTGATTTTAGATACCAGCCCTGGTCTTCGTTCCATTGCCAGCGCTCTTCTATGTGATATTGATCGCGATCGGCATCATATTTTATTCGGAAGTTTAGGGGGGTGGGGACGTAGAATTTTTGCACGGCATCGCGTTTTGCCCAGAATGGTCCGACGATGTAGAGATCGTTGAGGCTATCAATTCCTTGCCATTGGGTGGCTCCATAGAGACCGGCGACGGTGGTGGAGCTGGGCGGAAAGCGATCGCCCGATCGGCCTACGAGGTTTTCGGGGCTGAGGAATGGTCCGGCGCTGCCGTAGAGCATTCCCAAGGGGGAAATAGTGATGATGTGCTGGAGTTTTACGGGTGGGGAGTTGGTCATGATGAGGAGTGATTAATTGTGATCGGGGAGAGTTTTGGGAGGAGAATCGGGAGGAGGGAAAAGATGAAATCCGATTTTGGCGAGGTCGATGACCCATTGATTGAAGCGTTTGTTTTCGGCTTGCTGTTTGGCTGATACTGGGCGTTGACCGAGTAGTCCGCTTGCGAGGCGTTGATAGGGGGCACCTTGGGGAATTGCGGGGTTCCAGAGTTCTACTTCGCTGAGGGGGAAGGCTTTGAAGTAGATATTTAAAATGCCTTCGGCAATGCTGCGATCGCTGTCGTTGTTAAAAGCATGGCGGGCTTCGAGGATGGCTATATCGTTATAGATGTGAGTCCAGTTTTTGCCGCCACTGCGATCGCAGTAGCTTTCTAGTAGTTCTTGTAAGTAGCGCCAGGGGCAGCTCCAGTCTAGGTAGTTGCCGCTGTTGAATAAGATGCGAATGGCCAGCCGATCTTTTCCGGCTGTTTTAGCGATTTTTTCGGTTTGGCGCAGGTGTTGTAGTAGGTCGCGTTGGGGAACGTTGGGGGCTGCCCATACAAAGCCAGTAGAAACGGTGATTTCATGTTTACATTGCGCCCAAGTATTATTGAAACCGTACCACCATTGTTCTAGGCAGGCTTGGGGGGTGAGTTGATCATCGTCACGATATAGTACGCCAAAGAAGTCATCGCCTCCGGCGTAGACGATGCGGCCTTGAAGTCCATTTTTTAGGGTGTCATCGGCTACTTTTTGGAGTTTTTCACCCCATTTCAGCATGTCTTGGCTGAATTCTTGGAGTTTTGCATTTTTTGCTAGTTCTGGTTGATTGTCGATCAGATGGCTGATATATTCGCCCATGCGATCGCCGTCTCCTTGGAACCAGCCTGTCCAGCGGTTGCTTTCTTTGCGTTGTAAGTCGGTGAATTTGTGGACATGTTCTGTTGCGGGCAGTTGATTGGGATATAGGCGATGTAGTTGTCGAAGTACTGGATCGTAGGTAACGAGGCGTTTAATTAAGTCGGGGATGCTCAGTCTCTCGCGGGCTTCGATCGCTTTAGCTGGTGTCTTTTTGGTTGGGCTGGTATTTTCTGGGGCAAATTTTTCAGAGTCTTTGCTGAGAGCTTCGTAAAAATCTTTGATATCTCGATCGGCTTCTTTCATCCCTTTTTTGGGGTTGAACATGGCCATTTTGGGGTAGGCTACTGTATCTGTGCCAGAGATGGTGGAGCTTTCGCCGCGCCAGTTGATGCCAATCCAGTCGCGGGATTGTTTGCGATCGGCCATTTTGCTGCGGACTTCTTCGAGGGTTTGCTGTTCTTGGCCGCAGACGATGAATAGTTCCCAAGTATGGGTTGTCCATAGCTGCCATTCTCGATCCCAGTGATATTGGGGTGGAATGTCGCTAAATTGTTGGGGGCAGGCTTGTTCGATGTGGATGCGGCAGTTGTTTACTAGGGCTGCCCAGGCGATATAAAAGGCTTGGGATATTGTTTGAATTTGGGTTTCGTTGCAGGTGCCATGGAGGTAAATGATGTTGGGGGTGCCTCGGGTTACGTCGATGAGGGCGGGGACGATGACTTCGAGGTTTTGGGCTTTGGCGCTGTGGCAGATGGCTTTGGCGAGGAAGGAAAGGATGAAGGAGCTGCCATAGAGGTCGCGGAGCTTTCGAGATTTTTCGATGAAGCTTTGGATGGGTGCGAAGGTGATGGCGATATATCGGGGCATGGGGAGATATACCAGTGAGGAATTGACCATATTTAATATACTGGAATTTCTAGCTAGTATTTATTGTGTTGCGGAACTGTAATATATTTTCGCCTTTGGTAATAATCTTGGTGTTTGTTGTGAGTCTGTGGTTATTGAATCATGGCTCTGGAAAGGAGGCTTTCTGTTTTGGCGATCATCCCCAATATGGGAAGTAATTGGTGATTGGTTGGACAAAAAAAAAGAGCTGATAGCTATGCAGCTCTTTTATAGCAGAGGTTCGCGTAATCAGAAAGGGCATCTTCTACAGCACAAATCACTAAAAGCATTGAACTTACTGGGCTATAGAATTTTGGTGCAGCGGATTGAACAAAAAAGCTAAGAGCATTCAGTTTAAGCGATCGCATAATCTGAGTACTCGCGCATGGAAGGATGATGGAATCCAACAACTATTTCTTGTTTTGAAATCCCCATTTCTATTAGATCTTCATCCACCTCAATATCAGTATTATTTTCTTGTAGCCAGATTTTGCCATCTTTGATATCAAAATGCAGGATGCAGTGGTGAACTCGCTTTCTTTCTTGCCAGCCAACGTTTAGCAAAAGATAGTGGTCGTTCTCTGTATCAAGAATGGTTTCAACTTCAATCGATCCCGTTGAGTTTTTATTCATGGAATCAGCATAGTCTTGTAGTAGTTTTTTGAGGCTTTGGCGATAGTGGTTTAATCTATCCATGAACTCAGTTACATAAGTTTATTTCTGATAAGCTTGACACACTTCACTTTTGTATAGTCTTTGTTTATTTCTCTGGTGGTTGATTGATGGAATAATCTAGATTCAGCCAAAATTCATAACGCTCTTGGTGTGTCATGTGGGAGCGATCGCAGACTGTTATTACATCAGATGGAGATTCTATGACATCATCATTCTCTAAGTCTGAGTGCTTCTCCATACTTAGTTCTGGTTCTGATGATGAAATCAAGTGGTGGATCTTTGGAAAACCTGACAGCATAACCTTCCTCGTAGAGATTGATAGTAGTCCGTTGAAGCTATTCTACTTTAACATTTTGTTCGGAGATAGCCAGGGTGGTGTTGATGAAGCAGTCTGCGGCACCTTGATCGACTGCTTTTAATCAGTTCGATCAAAGGCGACTAGTAGACATCTGCAAGCGCCACAAAGGCAAGTAATGAGACACTGGAGTTTTCAATAAGTCCGATTGAGAAGACCGGTTAGAACCTCAGACAACAACCAACATTGGGTTACTCGGAACAACGTTTCCAATAAGTCCGATCAAAAAAACCGGTGAAACTAGCCAAATGATTTCCGGCGGCAATGTGCCAAGGTTTCTAATAAGTCCGATCGAAGGCGACCGGTAGACCAGTTTCAAGTCCCAACCGTAGAGTTGACTGATATTATTGATTTTTCCGAGTTTCCAATAAGTCCGATCGAAGGCGACCGGTAGACGTGTCGATAATTTGATGAATTTACCAATGGTAATAAATAAATTAGACGAAGTTTCCAATAAGTCCGATCGAAGGCGACCGGTAGACGAAGTGCATTCGATGACGTATAGCCAAAGATTGCACTATCACGTTGTGTTTCCAATAAGTCCGATCGAAGGCGACCGGTAGACTTAACTAACGAAACTCAAATAACTTAGGTAAAATAATGGCTAAGTTTCCAATAAGTCCGATCGAAGGCGACCGGTAGACCCTAGGGAATTAGACCCCTGTGATAGCAAAGATCCTAGCACCTGATTGCGAGGGACATTTATTTTCGGTCAACAAATAATTTATCATCTTCAATAAAATTCCTGAAACCTTTACACCGTGGACTATCGAGGCTCCCAACGAGAAATGGACATCGCAGCCAATTCACGGCAGCCTCGCAACCAAAATAGATATCTAATCCAAATCAGTGGTATCAATGCCCAGTTCCTGCAACTTTGCAAGCAATCGATCGGCTTTTTCCTGAGCTTGAGCGGCTTTTTGTTCAGCTTGGTTCACATCTTCTTGAGCTTGATCTGCCCTTTGTTGAGCTTGAATAGCTTTTTCCTCAGAGCGCAGATATCGATCACCCTTATCATCAAACCAAGACAGCACCTCTTCTAACGAATCTGTAAAAATCTCAGGACAGCGACCAATCCCCAGCCCGACTTCTGGCATCCAAAAAGGCTCTCCAATTTGTAGTTGATAACTATTATTAACTAACTTGTATATTTCTAGTGGTTGATGACCATCTCGTCGCCAAAACCCTGGGTTGTAAACTACATAGTAAAGAACCCCTAGCTTGGCATAGATAGCTTTTTTGTCGTCATATTCGCCACCAGGAGTCCAAGAAACTACTTCTAAAGTTAGGATGGGGGGGATGTTGTCTTCGTCCCAAAGTACATAGCTGCGGCGTGATTTATTGTTTTTGCGCCCGATTACGCCGATGCTGAGAAATCCATCGGGGACTACGGGGACTCGGACATTTTTGCCGGTGGTGTGGTAGATACCCATATCTACGCCAAAAAACCAATTATGTCGATCGCCCCAAATGCTTTTCAGCAACATCAAAAGTACGTTGGGTA
The DNA here is from genome assembly GCA_043755495.1 of Synechococcales cyanobacterium. Lineage (GTDB taxonomy): Bacteria > Cyanobacteriota > Cyanobacteriia > Cyanobacteriales > Chamaesiphonaceae > JAAFHZ01. The sequence goes on along the minus strand of JAYUSV010000476.1, from coordinate 10,688 downwards.
TCCAGTTCTGGTCTTCGTTATCCACAGGAATGTCGTCGGAGTCGGGTAACTCGCTACTAGGGGGTAAATATTGTGTTGAGGGGTCTAGCCGTTGGGTTTCTAACATGTGGTTGGGAGCTAGAGGGCTATTGGTTATTATACTTCACTGAAGCTTTTGCCCAGGGGAGGCTCGATCAAAGTAGGTGAAGGGATCACTGGGTTCGATCAAGAACAATCGAGGGCCGGAGGTTTAGACCGAAGTGATAGTAACGATACTAGCACCAGATTGCGCAACTGCCATTTTCATTGTCAATAAGCTCCCAATAATTCTCAATAACAAACTATCGAAATCTGTCAAACCTTTGTCCTGTATAGCAGCGCGGCTCACCACGAAAGAATGCGGCTTCCAGCCGATCGGCATCAGCCGCGCAATCAAAACGGATCATCCTCAATATCATGGGAGCCATAGCGATACAGTACCAACCGACCATCTTTTACCCTACAAGTTACCCGCAAACTCAAATTCACCCGAAAATGATCCACCCCCTTACTCACCAACGGTGAATACTGCAAACCACCACCCACCAACTGCTTAGTACTATTTCCAGCAGTAGTAAACAAATACGAAACCCGCGCCAAAGTCTCTTGCAACAATATTCGATCGGTAGCAGTTGACCCCTTGAAATCTGCCCGAAACCGATCGCCATATACCAAACCAGGGAAATCTAACAGTTGATCGCCCAATAAATCATCTTTTCCCCGCTTCCACATCAAATTTCCCCAATTCGACAAAATATAGCGACCATCTACCTCCGCGATCAGCCCCTCTGGTAAACCTTTTACCTCATTAGCTTTCAATCCATCACCCTCAGCCAATAGCGCCATAGTCACAGCATGAGGCACAAGCTGAGATTGATCGATAACGATCGGCAACCGAGGAATAGTGATCAGCTCAGAATTAGCGCCCTCAAAAACATAGACAATGCGATCAGCATAAAACATCCCCAGAGTATTCATGTAACCCTGCAAACTCTTAAAACTACCAGTCAAATTAAAAACCACCTCATACCTACTGCGTAACGGCTTCACCTCCGTCTCCAAAAACTCAATCACCCCATCAATCCCACCTGAAAAAGCCTGAGTGCTAGCCGTAGAAAGCCCATTAGAACTAGGAATATTTACATTCACAATGCCATTAGCCACCAAATATTCCCGAATAATATGGGCAGTTGTTTGACCTTGGAGCGTATCTGTTGCAATCAAGTAATGAATATCATTTTTCCCCCGGCTCAGATCTTTTTGATAGATTCCACCAATACCGTTTAGCTCAGCACTGGCCTTGCAAGCATCTTCTAGCTTACCTGCACTCAACTTCTGCTTAGCTCGTTGAGAAAGAGTATTAATCCGATCCTGTATTTCTGGAGGAGTTTCAGCAGCTTGTTGGTTAGCGTGTTTAGACAAGAGGGCAAACCAATTACCTTCTTGCTGTCGATCAATCTGATTAGTCAGCAGGCTAGTGCCTACCGTAGAAACAATAATTTGAGGAGAACTTATTGTCATAATAATAGTTATAAATTTAAGGAAGTTGCATGAACTGAGAATTTTTATGAGTGACTGCGATCGGCTGAAGCGATTCTCCCGTGAGTTTGCCATCAACCATTTGGGCGGGAGTATATTGGAGTTCACCCCCAATGGTCATACAGGCGATCGCCATTCCAATACTAGCCTGAGAAGTCATCCCAGTAAAATCACTGATCACATCATTAATTGCCCAGCCGTTGGGCAACTGGGTGGCAGCGTTACCCAAAACCGAGATGACGATCGCCCCGATGAAAGCGGGTAGCAGACTATCGGAGGGAAAGAACTTTTTGGCGATTTGGCTGAGACGGACTCTGGTGGATTTTTTGAGCATGATGATTCAGAGATTTTTGTTGCTGCTCTATTGAAACATGGAGTTAGAAACCCCCATTTCCACGCGATCGAGTAGCTTGACAATATAGTAGGTTTTTAGGCGAGAATTAGCAATTCGCACTATGTAAATGTTTACCAATGGCCACCACAAAAATAGCAGTCTTGATGCACTAAGCCTTCCATATCAGTCTTCAGCCACTGGCCACCGGCAAAATCAAAGATCCAATCCATACCTGCATCGGCATTAATAAAGCCGCCAAGAATGCCATGGATCGCACCTGCTGCCATACTCGCGCCTAGCTGGAGGCTTTGAATTTTGAGCGGTGAGTGCCATTCCTTTGATCAAGAGAGCCGTGTACTGAACGCCTTCGATGGTTTTGCTGCCCACCACAATATTGTGGGCAAGCCGCTCTAAAATCTGGAGTTCTTCGAGTAATCGATCGCTAGGATGAAAGCCGATCGCACCGGGATTAATTTGAATGGTCATAGCGATATTTGTTAACCTTTGACGATTTTAGGAACAGTCCAAACCTTGAAGCCTTCTTTGAGGGCTTTGTTGTTTTGCATGGATTTTGTGCCTTTGTGGCCTTCTTCCATGACATCATCGTTACCGATTTCAGGAATTTTGGAACGAAGGTCGGCGACGGTGGCTCCTTGAGGAAGATCGGCGAGTTTGCCGTTTACTACTGCGCGCATAAGTTTTTTAGGTAATAGTGGTGATAAGTTTTGATTTAGATGGATAGGGAGTTTGTTTAACCCTGTCGAACTCTTGGGGTTTGGTGACGACCATTTATTTTGCCGTTGACGATTTCCATGAATCACCTCTGAAGATGAGTAATAGTGACTATTAATCAAAAATGCTGGCGTGACCGATCGGGTGATATTCTTGAGAAGCTATCGGGGGGCATTCCTACATAAATAACCATTTCGATGAGTTCGCGTCCTTCTTGGGGGTTGGCGAGGTAGTCGCGGAGACGGTTCCATTCGAGTTTGCGGTTGAAGCTTTTGGCGGAACATTGGGTGTTATCCCAGTCGGCGAAGGCGAGAATTTTTTGGGTGCTGCGCATGGCGGGTGAGGTGTTTTTGTTTACTTGTTAAATTTACCCCCATGGGAGAAATCCCCCTTTCTGATTGATGTGGTTCTTATGAGGAAGGGTGTTGAGGTTGATTTCATGGAAGATTCTGACAAAAAAAACGCAATTTTGTAGTTTGCGTTTTCAAGATATTTTTTTATGTTGTGGCGATCAATCAAAATAAGTCCGACCCCGAGAGGCCGGTAGACTGCTCGCCGAGGAGGGCAGTCAGAGCAAGGGTTTCAAGCGTCAAAATGACAGACCCCCATAAAATAGAATAAATCTCAGCCAAAAAATTGACAATCACAGTACTCAAATCTTTACCCAGAGCGGCAGTGACAGACCTCGACGAAAATACGTCATCGTAGCCGATCGAGGGGGGTCTGAAACTCCCCTTGATACAAAAATGCTCAAACCAAGTCAGAGCAAAGGTTAGATTTCAATTAGCATTACAGAGCCGATCAATTCTAATTTCCCCATGATAAAATAGGGTGTTGAGATTACATGAAATGCCAATGCTTTCCAAAATCATAGTAAGAGTGCGGGATGTGGGAAACTCAGTGGCTTTAGCCCTGAGAGGATGTCAAAAGCCTGATAGTCAACCAGCTCACCTGCGATTTCCCCCTCAGCAAAAATCCGGTCATGTGACCGGATTATTAGAAACTAACAAATCTGCTGTAAAATCATTACAGCGTTTGATAGCAACCTCAGATGTTCCTGACGATGTGAAGGGATTAGTCGAGAAATGGCTAATCAAATTAAACCGGTTAGACTGATTATTAGGTAGAGAGTCCCATTTACCAGGTAAAGTAGATAATCAGACTTTGAGTTCTTATGCAGGGGCTGAGCTTTCTGTTTCAGACATCTGTCTCTCAATAGTTGAAATTTCAGCATTGGTGGCAGCTAGACGAGTCTCATAAAAATCGCGGACAGCTTTAAGCATGTTTAGCTTGTGCCGTCTGTGGTCTTGGTAAGAGGACTGATTAGAGCCGCAGCAAAAAGGAAAAAACATATTCTCTGACCTAGGTGAGTTTATATACAAGTCAATGAGATCTGTCGATCTATATATTATATTGTAGTCAATTTATCTGTCTTTACCATGTCTATCATTAGAGTCCTATTTTTTTACGCTCTCAGTGGGAATATCCTTGATGATGGTAATCTCGGAGAAGCCATAATAACTGGAGAAGCGATCGGGCGTAATATTCAGTTCTCTAAGCGATACGTCAGTGCTTTCCAAGGAAACATTATCTATCAAGGCTTGCTGTCGGAAGATGAGAATCTGATGCGGGGAGAATGGACTCTGAAGATGTATTCACCAGTCTACGGGGAAATCACAGATTCTGGTCGGTGGGAAGCAACTCGCGGTGAGAATGACTTGTCTGATGAGTTGACCCAATATCTGGCGAAGAAAAAAGAGTTGACACTGGTTTCTGGTATACGTTAGCCATCTACAATAGCCTGAAAGATGTAAAGGAACTAAGAATGTCCAATCCCCTAATCACAACACAGGCCACACGACCAGACCATCTAGCTGTACGAGCGATAACGCTCAATTCCCGTAGTCACAGGAATTGGCCATGAGCAGGATGAATCCTTAGCTAATTTAGTGGCCGATGCCAGAGCGGCTTCCACCACCGGAATAAGTGATAGCCTCGGGAGGGGGTTGGGGATGTCTTTATTTGCTGTGATTGTGTGGAGGCCGATAGCTCCGCTTGCGCCAAAGGCGATCGAACATCCCATGACCCAACTCAACCCAGTGAAACCGATCAAGGATTGCTATAGGGTCAATTATTAAGCTGGCACAGTTGAACTTATGGATCGATATACAAAGAAGTAGGATGACTCTATCCTATGGTGTTACTCAAAAAATTGTATGTTTACTAAAATGCGTCGAATTTTGAATAGATTCTTCGATCGGTCTCGAACAATTAATAATGAGCCACTCAATAAAATGAGTCTGATTGTTATTATCTTAGTTGATTTATTCATTCTCACTAATGTATTTACAGGATTGGATGATATCAGTAGATGGCATCTCAGCCCAGCTCAAGCTCATCCGTGTTATTCCGAGTGGGCTGGTTATCAAGCTCAGACTATAGGCAGTAAAGATTACGATATTGTTAGAAAGGCCGTTCTAGCAAATACTAATGAAGATATGTATGACTCTCAAGCAAAATCTAGTAGCAGAGAAACTTACAAACAAGATGCTAAAAACCACTTGGGCAGTGTTGCAAGTACCTGTCTCGATTATGCTAGAATAAAAGACAAGATAAATACAATTGAAAATCGAAAAATCCTCTCAACTATTGATCAACAACAAGCAGATATTAGAAAATTAGAATCGTCAAATCAGACTATCAAGAGTCAGTATGACTCATCATTATTAGAGAAAATAGCTAGGCAAGAACGAGGTCAATCAATTAATCAAGTCAGTGCAGAAAAAGCAAAGCAGACATTAGATCAAAACAGTCTCAAGATTTCTGCACTCAAACTAGAGACTACCAATCTCAACAATAAATTAGTTGCCAAGCCAGAAAGTACAGCTTTTGTTAGTCTGCTCAAAGACAAAAACAAATTTAATCCATTAAAAAGTAGTTATCAACAAGCCTCTTTTTGGTATCCCAGCATTCAATTTGGTTTTCAGGCTGCATTTTTACTTCCATTAATCTTGGGAGCATTTGTAGTCAATAACTTTGCCCAACGGCGAGGTTACGGACTGATAGCTTTAATTAGTTGGCATTTGTTAGTAATTTCTCTAATTCCCCTCCTCTTCAAAGTACTTGAATTTCTTCAAGTTGGAGTACTTTTTACATTTATCTCAAAAGTCATTTACAGCATATTTGGTAGCCTACTCTTCCTGGTTAGCTATATTTATATATTGCTAATTCCATTGCTTGGATTTGGACTAATCAAGATTTTCCAAGAATTTGTCTTCAATTCTAAAACCCAGATGGCCAAAAGAGTCCAAAAATCTCAATGTGTTAACTGTGCGAGTAAAATTCGCTCTTCAGATATCTATTGCCCTCATTGCAGTACTTACCAACTAAGCGAATGTCAAAACTGTCATAGTCTTACCTATAAAGGTTTACCCTATTGCAATCAATGCGGACAATCGCAAGATCCTAATAAAAGAATTAATTAATTGCTCTCATCTACTGGAGAAGATGTGAAGTTGGTTTAATAAATTCAAGCTTTATCGGCGGAATTCTTGCCTGCAAGAATATGTCTTGGTTAGGGCTGAGACGATATCGATCGAGCTATTCCGCAAGTTTGATAACAACTGGAGCCTAGTTGACTATGAGCCAAGGAGTATGGTGGAGCTGGCCAGCGTCAAATTGACGTTTCCGTTGGCAGAGCCTCTCAGAATGAGAATCGAGCAGGTCTACAAAGATGTGGTATTTCTCCCAGAAAATGTCGCTGAAAGTTAAGTAGATGGCCAGACCTAAAACCCTTAAAAAGTGTGTCCGCTGTGCTTTGTTGAGTGCTGATACGGCAAAGAATACTCATGATTGTGGGGTATCGGAGATTTGTTCAAGTAAACGGCACTTGTGCGCAATACATATAGCTGATCTCTCTAAAGGGGTAAGATGGTTGTAGCTCACAAAGATACTCTGTTTTTGTGGTAAATATCAGTATATCTTTACGAGTCCCTCCGGGGAAGACCTCTAGCCGTTGCACTTCATTTTTGAATTGGCCACTATGATTTTCGTTTAGATTCTCCAATTACATCATAGTCACTGATTTTGAAAACTCCGTTATCATTTTCTAAGATAAATCTTACTTTTTTACGTTCCATTCCAGATCTCTTTGGTTGGATAATTCCATTTTTATTGTATAGCTTTGCGTCTTCTAATATTTGTACTTCAATACTCGCTTGATTAGCACTTGATTGAAACCTAGTTACACCTTCAATATTTTGAATGCCATATCTATATTGAAAACCATACTGACGCAGCCATTCTAATGAACTATATGGCGTTCCGTCGCTGCTTGGCCCTTTAACTTTATCTGTATAAGTTTTACCAGTAGCTAGCTGTGAACCTAATTCCTGATCATAAGGAGGAGCAAACATTTTCTGTTTAGCCTGCATCCATCTTTCAATTAATTTTTTAGCTTCGTCTTGAGATATCGCGGCAGTATTAGATAATTCTGTCGGTGAGTTAGCAATAGAAGCAGATGCACCAGAAGAGATTTCCAGAGCTTGCTCTGCTTCCTGTCTTACCGATAATGATTTTGTGATATTAGACTTTGGAGTAGCTGGCCTCACAGCCACTGGGTTACTGAGATTAACATCGTTATTAGTGTTACCTCCAAAACTTTCTGGCATCAAGCTTCCAGGATTGTTGGCTGGTTTGCTTTGCAAAACAATAGGAGCACTAGTTGGAGATGATATAGGTTGACTAACAATAAACCCATTTTGACTATTGGTACTAGTCTGTGCCTTTTTATCAACCTCTTGATTAACTTTGACTTGATCTACGTAACTTTGGGTACTACGTGAACTGAAATTACTTAATAGCGACAATGCAACACCACTAGCTGAACAAAAAAGCAATAATACACCAATCCATAAGTTTTTCAATGGAATTAAAATAGATTCTTCAGATATTTTAGTTTGCTGCCTCGTGTAAATTGGTTCAAAATCCAACTTGTTTCTATCTGATTCACTAGAATGTGCTCTTGGCAACTTTGATTGCTGCACTGCATATGATTGTTTTTTCGATATGGGTGATTCTACTGGCTGGGATTGAGATGGTTGAATGAAAGGTTCTGTTGCTACTACAGGGTTTTCTCTTGCTTCTGGCTGGATCAGCCTCGCATTCAACTGAACATTCTTAGCCTTCACAACAGCCTGATCCTGTTGATCTATTGGCAGTCGAGCCATAAATTCCACAATACTGGACTCCTTCCGATCGATCGCCACCGCATCACACTGATAAATCGCCGGATAATTAGATTTCAGACGCTGAATACCCGCTAGTACCTCGGTTGGCGACAGATTGCCCATTTCCTGAGCCACCGTACCCAGCATCTCTTGCTGATCCCGCTTATCTACATAAAAGCCCTGCTTCACCGCCACACTGTGTAAAGCCAAATACTTAATACCAGTTAAAAAGCTAGCATCCTGCACCAACCGGTTATACTCAGCCATCGCTGATTGAGCTGCCGGTGTCCCCCCAGCCGCCGCCGTCAAATTATGATCGCGCAGCGCCGCCGCCACCTTATCTTCTAGCTTCTGTATAATGCCCAATCGATCCGCCACGCCAGGACTCCTAATTACTTGATTTATCACATTACTAAATTGATCGCTTTTTAGCTTTCGTGGCAGATTGTATCAAAGTTTTACCCTAAACAGCAATATTTCTTAACCGTTAAAGTACAAAGTTTTTGGGTGAACTAGGTGGTGGTTGTCAGATCAAGGAGTCTTCTGGATCTATTCCCAACTCTCGCAATTTAGCAGCCAACAGATTAGCACGTTGTTTAGCTTCCTCAGCTTCTTGCCTAGCTTCCATAGTTTCTCGCTTAGCTTTCTTAACTTCTTGTTTAGCCTCCATAGCTTCGTGTTTAGCTTGTAATTTGCCCTCTTGCTCGGTTGGCACCCAAGTACCTGATTGATCGTACCAGCGTAGCCATTGGCCTTCCACACCTCTGTAAATACCAGTCCATACTCCCAAACCTAATCTCAAATCATCGAACCAAAATCTTTGATTGCTAATTGCTATTTCTACATACTGAACACCATGCAAACAGAACATCCGAAACTGATTAGAGTACCTATCAAACACAGCGTAGTAAGGCACTCGCAAAATCTGCTCATAAACCTGCCACTTAGTCGGCGGCTTATCCACTGCTCGTAAAGTTTGCCCTAAATCTTCAGCTTCAGTACCGGGAGAAAGCAATTCCAACATTAAAAATGGTGCCAAACTCTCTTGCCAAACAAGATAACTCAGCCTCAACTCTGACTGAAACTGACTATCAGATGTCCCCAGTACCAAGAACCAATCTGGGCGCTTGTACCAGCCAGTATGATTAATATCGTAGTAAAGATTCATGTCGATTCCAATAAAGAAATCTTCAACCTTGGGCAAACAGGTTTCACTTAACAACCTGGGCTGCAAATCAGGGAACTTATCACGCGCGGGGCAAGCGCTGGAGGAAACCTCCAGCGAAACCCCTTTAGCACTAGGCAAACCCATCTCCTCCGAATCTTCACTGGGTAAATCATACATAGTAGGCAGGTGATCGATCAAAGGCGGATCAATCAAATTAATATCGTCCATGTCTTCGCTGGGTAAGTCATACATAGTAGGCAATGTCTTGACAGGTACGGCAGGATTGTTCTGATACATATTTTCTATACCTCATACTTTCCGTATCTTAGCTTATCTCTGATTCTATGGATCAGTGTCTGGTTCGTCGCTTAGCATAATGGTTGAGAGTGATTGTCGCCAAAGATCGCTAAAGGAATTGTTAGCTGGCGGGGTGTCTTCGATCACCGAAGGCGCAAGCGAAGCGATCGATTCCACCGAGTTAACAACAGGCAAACGAGCAGCCAGCCGATCGAACAATTCATTTTCTAAAGTAACTAGGCGCTCTTGAAATTTTTTCTCGACCAAGGCATTGATCTCAACAACGGTGAGGGCGGGTACGGGTTGGATGGATTGGTAGTGGGCGCGGGCGGTGGCGTTGAGGAAGGTGCTGATGGTGCCGCGTTTGATTAGTTTCCAGGAGGGAGCGGCGGTGGGTAGGGTGCTGACTAAAGCAGGTTCGACGAGTATGAAGGTGTCTTGGTCGGTGGTGCGTTCGCAGTCTGGCCAGTCGAAGGCAAAGGAGAGGGTGTTGAGGCGGGTGAGGTCGATTTGGCGGGTGGGGTTGGGGACGAGCCAAGCGTTTAGGGGTGTGGCGGAAATTGGGATGATCCAGTAGTTGCCGTTAGGGTGCCGATCGAAGACTATTTGTTGATTGTTGGTTTGGCGATAGCTGTCAGGGCTGAGGTTTACGGCGATCGCGTAGGCATCTAGGATGTTGGGAATGTCGTTGTATACGTCGCTAAATTTTTCGGGTGGGAGGCTGAGGCGGGGGGTGCTGGCGATCGCTGTGTCAAAGACTTGGGAAATGTTTTGGATATTTACGGGGAGTTTGCCTTCCTGTAATGATTTCACCAGGCTATGTAAGTATATTTCGATTTCTTGTAGTCTGCGGACATTACTCATAGTTATTCACCAATTAATTCTCATCTTTTTCCAACGAATTAAGCATATAAAACTCATGTAATTTCGCTTGTAAAAACGCCTTGTCTGGCAACTGTGTCTGATATTCTGCAATTAATGCTGGAGACAGAGAGCGATTTAATGCATACTCTACTACTTCATCATCTTTGCTGGCAGACAATAGCACGCCGATTGCTGGTTTTTCATGAGATTTTCGTTCGTCTCGATCCAATGCCTCTAGGTAGAAATTTAGTTTGCCCAGATATTCTGGCTCAAAGCGCCCCACTTTTAATTCTACTGCCACCAAACAGTTCAACCCGCGATGGAAAAACAGCAAATCTAATGCGAAATCGCGTCCACCTACCTGCAAAGGATACTCGGAACCCACGAAACAAAAATCGCGCCCTAGCTCAGTCAAGAAATTTTTGAGCTGCCGCAGTAATCCCCCGTGCAAATCGGCTTCTGTATGCTGTTCTGGTAACTCTAGAAACTCCAACACATAAGCATCACG
>JAYUSV010000475.1:0-3559 GCA_043755495.1 Synechococcales cyanobacterium | reverse complement strand
AGGAAATCTACCGCGAATGGTTTGTCCGTCTACGATTCCCAGGACATGAGCAATCCACATTTCACAAAGGCATCCCCGAGGGCTGGAAAATAGCCAGAGTTGATGAACTATCTGAGGTGGTCAAAAGAGGGATTTCACCAAACTATGATGATTCGTCGAGTCAATTAGTAATTAACCAACGATGTATTAGAGATGGCAATATTGATTTGTCTGTAGCAAGAACTCACAGTACAAGGGTGCCAAAAGAGAAAATCATCAAGTACGGCGATATTCTTATCAACTCCACAGGAGTAGGTACACTTGGTAGAATTTCAGTAGTTGAATTTGAACCTAGAAATATTACGGTAGATTCACATGTAACAATATGCAGGGCAGATGAAAGCAAGATAAACAAGCAATTCCTGGCTCATTCCATCAAGCGATTACAGGAATATTTTGAACTAATGGCTGTTGGTGCAACAGGGCAAGTCGAACTTAGCAGAGTCTTAATTATCAACACACAAATTCTAATTCCACCATTAGAAATACAGGAGAAGTATGGTTCCATTGCTGATAACATTTGGCTTCAGAAAAATTCGCTATCAAATACTGTCCATAATCTCAAACAAACCCGCGATCGACTACTCACCCGCCTCATCTCCGGCAAACTCTCCGTCGAAGACCTCAATATCCAATTCCCGCCCAGCATGATCGAATCAATGGAGACCAGTCAACCATGAGCGAACTATTACCAGTCGAACCACTATTTCAGGAAATCCGGCAACTCATCGACAGTGCCAAACAACGCGCCGCCGCTGCCATCAACACCGAAATCACCCTTCTCTACTGGCAAATCGGCCACCGCATCAGCACCGAAATCCTCCAAGGACAACGTGCTGAATACGGGAAACAAATCGTTGCATCCTTGTCTAAACAGTTAACACAAGCTTACGGTAAAGGCTGGAGTGAAAGGCAACTGCATTACTGCTTGGCCATTGCCGAAATCTTCCCCGATCGAGAGATTCTGCATACAGTGTGTGCAAAATTAAGCTGGTCACATCTCAAACTAATAATTGGCATCAAAGATCCCCTAAAACAATCTTTTTATATCGAAATCACTCAACTGGAACATTGGAGCGTTCGTCAACTACAAGAACGAATCAACTCCATGCTCTATGAGCGCACCGCCCTATCTCGTAAACCAGAAGACACCATCCGCCACGATCTAGAACAACTCCGGCAAACCCAGCAAATTTCTCCTGACCTCCTGCTAAAAGACCCCTACATCTTAGATTTTTTGGATTTAAACGATCGATACCTCGAAAAAGACCTCGAAGATGCTATCCTCCGCGACATCGAGCAATTTTTGTTAGAACTTGGATCAGGTTTTACCTTCATCGCCCGTCAAAAACGACTCCACATCGATAACGATGACTATTACATCGATCTACTTTTCTACAACCGCAAACTTAAACGCCTAGTGGCCATCGACCTTAAACTCGGCAACTTTCAGCCCGAATACAAAGGCCAGATGGAACTGTATTTACGCTGGCTAGCAAAACATGACCAAGAACCAGACGAACAACCCCCGATCGGCATCATCCTATGTGCCGGTAAAAAACAAGAGCAAATCGAGCTACTAGAGCTAGATAAAAGCGGAATTCACGTCGCCGAATACCTCACTGTTCTTCCGCCCAAAGAGTTATTACAAGCTAAACTTCAAGCAGCCATTTCTGCTGCTCGTCGCCGCCTGCCAGACCCAACAGAAGAAATCTGATCATCGAAACGATCAAACAATGCAGATTTTTGCTGACAAAATTCCACAATACTGGGCAAAATAGATATAGCAGATTCCAGCGAGCGGCCAAGATCGCGTTTTCCCCATGCCCAACTTCATCTCCGAAGACGACATCGAACAAGCAGTCCTGCAAAAACTCCGCCAGCACGGCTTTCAACTGCTCAACTGTTACACCGCCGATGCCGACAACCTCAACGATCGATCCAATCGCACTAACAAACGCGATGTCATTTTAACTGATCGACTCAAAGCCGCCGCCCGCCGCCTCAACCCCAGCCTGCCCGAAATAGCCATCGACAAAGCCCTCGCCATCCTTACCGCCAACCGATCGATCATGTCCTCGATCGCCGCTAACCGCGAACTTGATGGACTCATCCGCGATGGCATCTCGACCGACTACGAAAACCTCCAAGGTCGCACCGAACCAGTCCGGGTAAACATCATCGACTTCAACAACTCCTCAAACAACGAATACCTCGCCGTTTCCCAGCTTTGGATCAAAGGAGAACACAGCTACCGCCGCCCCGACATTTTGCTCTACATCAACGGATTGCCCCTCGTCTTCATCGAACTCAAAAACTCCAACATCAAACTCCAAAACGCCTTCGACGACAACCTGAACTACTACAAACGAGACATTCCCCAACTTTTTCACACCAACGCTTTCTGCATCCTCTCCAACGCCCTAGAAACCAAAATTGGCAGCTTCACCGCCACCTGGGAATACTTCTTTAACTGGCTACGAGTCGAAGACGAAAAAGAAAAGATTGATCGCGCCGAAATCCAAGAAGCTGGCACCAGCCTAGAACGAGCGATCGACGGGCTTTGTGCCCCAGCCAAACTGCTGGACTACATCGAAAACTTTGTAATCTATCACAAAGAAACCCAAAAAATAATTGCCCAAAACCACCAATTCATCGGCGTAAATAGGGCGATCGCAGCCTTTCAAAACCGTGAAGCCCAGCAAGGAAAACTGGGTGTATTTTGGCATACCCAAGGGTCAGGCAAAAGTTTTTCGATGATTTTTTACGTGCGTAAAATCTTTCGCAAACTCACCGGCAACTTCACCTTTGTAGTGATCACCGATCGCGATGATTTAGATGGACAAATCTATCTGAACTTCCTGAACACCGCCACCGTAAAAAAGAATGAAGCTGCTCAACCCAAAAACAGCAAGGAATTGCGGGAGACTCTGGCTACCAACAAAACCATCGTTTTCACCCTAATCCAAAAATTCCGCTACGACAAAGGCAAACAATATCCAGTATTAAGCGATCGCAACGATATTATCGTGATCGTCGATGAAGCCCACCGAACCCAATACAACACCCTCGCCGAAAATCTCCGAGCGGGCTTACCCAACGCCAACTACCTGGCTTTCACCGGCACTCCTTTACTGGGAACTGATCGCAAGACCAACGCTTGGTTTGGCGGTTACGTTAGCGAATACAACTTCTCTCAATCAATGGATGACGGTGCCACCGTGCCATTGTTTTACGAAAAACGGGTGCCCGAAGTCTTGATCCAAAACGAAGACTTAAGCGCCGAGTTCTACCAAATACTAGAAGACGAAGACCTGGATGAAGCCCAGCAAGTCAAACTAGAAAAGAAATTTGCCACCGAGCTAGAGGTCATTAAACGAGACGATCGACTAGAAACAATTGCCAAAGACATTGTTTACCATTTTCCCCGGCGCGGCTACTTGGGCAAAGGCTTAGGAATGAGGATTTAATAAGATTCTCAAATCACTATCTCTCTGACCTGTTACTCAGCGAAGATTAC
>JAYUSV010000474.1:0-11113 GCA_043755495.1 Synechococcales cyanobacterium | reverse complement strand
GACAGGAAGATTTAGCGAGTTTTTTACAAACACCCTTGGGGCGGGCGCGGGTGCGAGCGGTGCATCATTTAGCGGGGGGAAATCCACGAGTGTATATGTTGTTTTCGCAATTTATCACGCGGGATGCCTTGGATAATTTGGTGGAGGCGTTTATGAAGATGCTGGACGACTTGACACCCTACTATCAAGCGCGGATGAAGGAGTTATCCAATCAACAGCGGAAGATTGTCGAGTTATTGGTCGATAAGCGACATCCAGTGATGGTGAAGGAGATTGCAGCGGATTGTTTTATCGATGCGGGGACGGCGGCGAGTCAGTTGCGGGAGTTGCGGAAGCTGGGCTATGTGGAAGCGGAGCAGAATGGGCGCGAGTCCTTTTATGAGCTGCGCGAGGTTTTGATGCGCCTGTGTTTGGAGGTAAAAAAGCAGCGGGGGCAGTGGGTGGAGATTTTTGTGGAGTTTCTCAAGATTTGGTATCCGCTCGCGGAACGAAAGAACCAGTTGGAGTTGATGGGGGGTACGAGTCAATATATTGCTGGACTCATCCAAGAATTCCTCGAAGAACTAATCCCTCGTTTCTCATTACCAAACTCACAACCGCAAATATCCACCTTCCTTACCCAACTCGCCACCATCTATCAACAAGCCCAAGTCCTCCCCGAACTCAGCACCGCCCTGATTGTCACCCTCCCCCAAATCCTCGCTCTCAACATCAGCGACTCCACCGCCGATGAATGGTTAGCCCTGTGGCAAAACCTCCTCGGCACCGAACCCGCCCTAGAAATGCCCCTGCGCCTGATGAATGTGGCGATCGCTTACAAAAAACAACCTGCCCAACAAAAACGCCTCTGGCTGGGGCTAGCCAAGGAAGAGCGAGAAATCCTCAATGGAGCCTTGGAATTAGCGGCAATTCCAAATTCGGATTCCTTCTAGCTGGGAGCTGGGGGCTTGCCCCAGCTCCCAGCTAGAAGGGCTGGTGATCCCCGTCAGCAATCAGTCCACTTGCAACAGACCAGAATATCAGCGGATTTTTTTTTGATGGCGTTAATGTCTGTAAAGATTCCGGTAAACTATGAATGGCAATTTAACTCAATATATAAAAATTCATAATGGAAATCGGGCAAAAGGTAAAAGTATATCGTTTGAGAGACCGAGTCTCGGACAAAATCATTGGTAAGCTTGGCCAGGTGGGCACTATCACAGAATTTAAAATGACTGATGGCAGTGGTGTCGGTGCCGTTGTACAGTTTGGTGATAAATCAGCCACTTGGTTTTTTGAAGACGAACTTAAGGTAGAAGCTTAAAAAATGCCCCAAATTATCACCTTCTTAGGTAAAGGCGGCAGTGGACGCACCACTATGTCGATCGCCGCAGCGCAGCAGTTGGCCAGTGATGGTCAGCGAGTGTTGTGGGTAGGCCAAAGCGCCTACTATGCTCCAAGTTTTTGGAGTGGTGCGGTGCTGAGTACACAGCCTCAATCTGTTGCCGCCAACCTATCGGTGGTAAATTTGTCGGCCACCCAGTTGTTAGAAAAAGCTTGGGATGTGATCAAGCGGGCCGAAACCAGGTATCTGCGCACCCCCCTGTTGCAAAATGTCTATGGCCAAGAGCTGAGCGTGGTGCCAGGAATCGATGGAGCGGTAGCGCTCTACAGTCTGCAAGAATATTTTGTCAGCGGCAAGTACGACGTAATTATTTATGATAATCCCAGCAGTCTCGATGCTCTGCGGGCTTTTGCTATGCCGGATACCTTGAGCTGGTATATTCGTCGCTTCCGCCAAGTGATTGAAACTTCAGATTTATGGCGAAATGCGATGCCGATTTTGCAGCCGGTAGCTGCCACGGTTTTAAGCATGGCTTGGACGGGGGAAAATTTGAATATGCCTGCGGTACAGGAAGCAACTGAGATGCTCGATCGAGGCCAAAAAGCCCTAGCAGACCCCACGCAAGTCGCCGCCTACTTGGTAGTTAGCGAAGATCCTGCCGAAATTCAAGCTGCTACTTGGATGTGGGGCAGTGCCCAGCAGGCTAGTTTGGCGGTAGCAGGAGTTTTGGTAAATCGGGCTAACGCGGTTAGCGCTGACCTCCAGGCTGCTTTTGCGCCTTTGCCGGTAGTTGCTGTAACTGATCCGCGCCATGAGATGCCGAGTTTGAAGCCCAGTAAAGATGTGCCGAAGCCGATCGAAGTAGATGTCACTGCTCGCCAAGTCAGGCTGTTTTTACCGGGCTTTACTAAGCAGCAGGTAAAGCTGAGTCAGTCTGGCCCAGAGATCACGATCGAAGCCGGTGAACAGCGCCGGAATATTTTGTTGCCCCCCGGCTTACGCGGTGCTGATGTAACTGGCGCTAAGTTCCAAGATAACTATTTGATTATTTCTCTATAAAATTTCGGGACTGAATATGACCAATCAACCAACTCCCAAAGAATCTAAGTCTCCAGAAGCCACTAAGGGTTCTGCGGCCAGACAAGCACTGGGCATGAAAGGTGCCGCTGCCGGTGGCTCAATTTGGGCAATTCGTCGCCAGTTAATGAAGCCAATTACTTGGATTCCGCTGATCTGGGGAGTGGTTTGTGGGGCAGCTTCTTCTGGGAACTATACTTGGTCACTAGAAAATGTGCTGAAGGCAGCACTCTGTATGTTGATGTCTGGGCCATTTTTGACGGGTTACACTCAGACAGTAAATGAGTATTACGATCGAGAGATTGATGCGGTAAACGAACCCTATCGCCCAATCCCCTCGGGAGCGATTTCGTTACCCCAAGTAATTGTGCAAGTTTGGGTCTTGTTTATTGGCGGCATCGGCATTTCTTACTTTTTGGATGTGTGGGCAGGTCATGAGTTTCCAGTAATGACTTGTTTAGCCTTGGGCGGTTCTTTTGTGGCCTATATTTATTCGGCACCGCCGTTGAAGCTAAAGCAGAATGGCTGGTTAGGAAATTATGCTTTGGGTGCTAGTTATATTGCGCTGCCTTGGTGGGCAGGACATGCTTTGTTTGGCACTTTAAACTGGACGATCGTGGTGCTCACTTTGTTCTACAGTTTGGCGGGTTTGGGGATTGCGGTAGTCAATGATTTTAAGAGTGTAGAGGGCGATGCCAAGTTTGGCATGAAGTCGATTCCGGTGATGTTTGGGATTGATAAGGCTGCTTGGGTTTGTGTGATTATGATTGACACTTTCCAAGCTGGGATTGGTTTGTATTTAATGTCGATCGGCCAACATTTATATGGGGCAGTTGTCCTGCTTTTGGTCGTTCCTCAGATCACGTTCCAGGATATGTATTTTCTTCGCGATCCGTTAAAGAATGATGTAAAGTATCAAGCCAGCGCCCAACCTTTCTTAGTCTTAGGAATGTTGATGGCTGGATTGGCATTGGGTCGTGGAGTCTAAGATACATGGTCGATTAATACCCACGTTTATTATCGCCAAGATCCCCAAAAACCGATGGCTCATGATAAATTGGGGGCTGTTATCAGTCATCGATCATGGCCAAACAGCTTCGGATCTTCGTTCCACCTCATCCCTTAATTCAGCACTGGCTGGGCATTGCCCGCGATGCCGCCGCCCCGCCCAAAGTCTTTCGCCAAACCATGGCCGAACTGGGCAAATGGTTGACCTATGAAGCGATCCGCGACTGGCTACCCACCGTAGAAATCGAGGTAAATACGCCAGTTGCTCCGGCCACAGCTACCTTTATCAATCCCCAAACCCCCATGGCGATCGTCCCCATTTTGCGGGCGGGCTTAAGCCTCATGGAAGGCATCCAATCAGTGTTGCCCCTAGAAACCAGCATTTATCACTTGGGCTTAGTACGCAATGAAGAAACCCTAGAACCAAGCTGCTACCTAAATAAATTGCCCGATCGCATCCCCCCAGAATCTTTAATCCTGATCGCTGAACCAATGCTGGCCACTGGTGGCAGTTTGATGTTTGCCCTGAACGAGCTGGTCAAGCGCGGTGCCGATCACGGTAATATTCGGGTCATTAGTATTGTGACCGCCCCGCCCGCTCTGCAAAAACTAGCGATCGCCTATCCTGACCTCCAGATCTACGCGGCTATGATCGATGAAACTCTTAACGATCAAGGATTTATTTCTCCTGGCCTAGGGGATGTGGGCGATCGAGTTTTTGGCACCTAAACCTATCCAGTCATAGGTAGGGAATGATAATATCAGCAGTATCGATTGCAGGGAGATCAAAATGAGTCAAAAAGATGGGTTTAGCACGGGCTTTCTATTGGGCAGCATCGTCGGCGGCCTAGTAGGCGGCACGATCGGAGTGTTGTTGGTCAACCGGCAACAAGAAGGCGATGAACCAGAAGTCCTGCGTCGAATTAAAGCTCGCACCCAAGGCAAAAATTCCGAGGCTCAAAGCATTCAATCGGCTCGCCAAAGCCTCGAAGACAAAATTGCAGATTTAAATGGCGCGATCGATGAAGTTCGTTCTTCTCTGGGTGACGCTCAGCTAGAACCTCCTCTAGAAATTGGGCGAACCCACAAACAGGTGCTGTCTGTCGAAAATCCCATGACAGCGGAATAAATAAGGAGAGATTGCCGACTGTTAGGAAAGCAGAAGTTCGGTTAAAATATTCGAGTATATTCCAAAGTATTTTTTCCGGTGATCAAGTATGGCTGCTGCACTAATAGTTAACACCCTCCTGCAATTTATCAGTATTTACATTGCGCTGATTATCGTGCGCATTTTGCTGACTTGGTTTCCAAATATCGAATGGGTGCAACAGATTGCTTCTTTTTTGAGCGTTGTCACCGACCCTTACCTAAATTTGTTTCGTAACCTAGTACCCCCAATCGGCGGTTTCGATTTTTCCACCATTTTGGCCGTAATTGTCTTGCAAGTGGTGCAAGGCTCGTTGCAAAGCCTCGCTCCCACACTGCTAAATAGCGTTAACTTCTAGTTCTAAAGTCGATCGGTCGAGTAGAATCAAGAGATTATTCAATTTTTTAAGATCGATCGATGACCAAAGTTTACCAAGTCGAACTCCACCACCAAGGAGCAGTCCATACTATTGCCGCCCCAGAAGATAAACAAATCTTGTGGGCGGCTTTTGATGCGGGTATTGAACTACCCACCTCTTGCAATTCTGGCGTTTGCACCACTTGTGCTGCCAAAATCATCTCTGGGGAAGTCGATCAAACCGAAGGCATGGGGGTTAGTCCCGAGCTAAGCGCTGAGGGCTATGTGTTGCTTTGTGTGGCCTATCCTCGATCGGACTTAAAGATTGAGACTGAAAAAGAGGATGAACTGTACGAGCTACAGTTTGGTCGTTACCAAAAAACTTAAATGCCAACCTCTCACATCCAAACTAGGTTTGTCGAAATCGACCTGCCCCGCAGCCAGTTACCCAATGGGCAGGTAATTCCAGCGACAATCGAAGCTCTCCTACCAGCCTGGGGGAAACCATTGCGCTGGGCAATCACTCGTGTAGACCAAGATTCTCTACACATCGAAGCAACACTGACATCCACTGAATCAATGGATCAGGAGTCGGAGGCTTTTCAAAATCTGGCAAAGCCTCCGACTTCTTCACAGAATCTATGAATCAACGTCCCTACACCGTCGCGCTCATTGTTCCCACTGGTATTGGTGCCAGTATGGGCGGCTATGCTGGTGATGCCATTCCGATCGCCAAAGCACTGGCGGCAAGCTGCGATCGATTGATTACTCACCCCAATGTAATGAACGGGGCGCAGATGTATTGGCCGTTGCCAAATACTCTTTATGTGGAAGGATATGCGCTCGATCGCTTTGCTGCCGGAACCTGGGGCTTACAGCCTACTCAGAAAAATAAAATTGGCATAGTATTTGACAAAGCGATCGAACCAGAGCTACTGCAACGTCACATCCAGGCCGCTGATGCTGCTCGTGCTGCTCTAGGGCTAGATATTACCGGTTATATCCTCACCGATGAAGTTTTAGGTGTTGAACTAAAAACCGCCGATTCTGGAGCCTCCTGGGGCACAGTTCAGCGACTTGATAGTTTGCTGCGTGCCTCTGCTAAATTAATTGGCCAGGGAGCAACCGCGATTGCCGTAGTCGCTCGTTTTCCTGATGATCCGGGTGCCGAAGTGCTGCAAGCCTACCGGCGGGGACAGGGCGTAGATCCCCTCGCCGGAGCTGAGGCCGTGATTTCTCATGCGATCGTCCGGGAGTTTCGAGTGCCCTGTGCTCATGCCCCAGCATTGTCTCCATTAGATTTAGATCCAGAGATTTCCCCGCGTTCTGCCGCCGAGGAGCTAGGTTACACTTTTTTACCCTGCGTATTAGTAGGCTTAAGTAAAGCACCTACATTTACAACAAATTATCAAGCAAATTCTGGGGCGATTTGGGGCGAAAGCGTCGATGCCGTCATTGTTCCAGCCAGTGCCTGCGGTGGAAGTGCCCTACTCAGCTTTGCCACTAGCAAGACTAAGATTATTACAGTGGCAGAAAATCACACCCGCATGTCAGTCTATCCAGCCGATTTAGGGATTACCGCAATCTCGGTTAGCTCTTATTTAGAAGCCATTGGGGTCGTGATAGTTGATCGAGCAGGCATGAGCTTAGATAGCTTTACGCCCCAGATCACCTCGCTACGGCAATTTTCCTGAGCCTTATTGATCATGCACAAATCACCAGAAATAGGCTATATGAGCCGCTTTGAAGTTTTAGGCGCGATTGGGATCACGTCTTTGGTTTTGCTAGTAGCTTCTAAGCTCACCCTATATGTGGGGCAAATGGCTCTGCCCGCAGTTGTCTGGAGTTGGCAAGATCTATCGATCGGCTTGGGCTTGGGCCTCGCGATCGTACTCAGTAGTCAGTTGGTCTATCGACTTTGGCCAGACTATCGCAAAAGCGCAGACTTTTATCTCGACCAAATTTTGGCACCATTACTCTGGCCAGATTTAATCTGGCTGGGTTTACTGCCGGGACTCAGCGAAGAACTGCTATTTCGCGGTGTAATTGTGGGTGGATTAGGCTATGGTCTATTGGGATTGTTTGGGGCAGCTCTGTGCTTTGGGCTATTGCACATGAGCAGTGCTAAACAGTGGCCTTATGCCCTGTGGGCGGGTGTTGTCGGTCTTATTTTGGGCGGGGGCTTAATTTTTACCAGCAATCTGTTAGTGCCGATCGTTGCCCATATTTTTTGCAATCTTTGCTCGGCCAGCGTCTGGAAATGGCGGAACAATTCTTAGAGCCAATACAGATTTTTGCAACCTATGGTTTAACACCATTTGCTGTTTCACTGTCTTCCTCTTCTTCGTCTTCACGAATGCGAGTAATCGGAAAATTGGCAATCAGCGCCGTCGCCCGCTGATTGCTCTCTAACGAAAAATCTAGTCCTTGAGGATCAACTTCCACATAGCGAGAAATTACATCTAAGATTTCGCGCTGCATCATTTCTAGCGCCTTGGGACTGAGGTCTACCCGATCGTAAGCCACCACCAATTGCAGGCGCTGCTTAACCTTTTGGCGGCTAGAGTCCGCCCGATCGCGACCACGGATAAGTTCGAGGAAGTTGAACATAGCTTACAGCAGTGAATTCATTGAAAAACAATTTATTTGAGAGAGATCAAGCGACGAAACCGAGTGAAAAAGCCTTCTTTAGGAATATCTAAATTCAGAAAATCCACTTTTTCGCCTTGAATGCGGCGGGCAATATTATTAATTGCTTCGGCAGCCAGAGTTTTAGTTGTATCTAATACTAGCGGTTCTCCTCGGTTAGTGGAAGTGATAACCCGCTCTTCTTCTGGGACGATCCCAATCAAAGGCAGAGCCAAAATTTCCCCCACATCGGCTACCGACATCATGTCATTAGCTTCTACCATGGCTGGTCTTAGTCTATTAACAATTAAATGAGCAGGTCGAATATTATTAGCCTCTAGTAAACCAACCACCCGATCGGCATCCCGCACTGCCGAAATCTCGGGAGTCGTTACGACCAAAGCTTCTTGAGCAGCAGCGATCGCGTTCTTAAAACCCATCTCAATCCCCGCTGGACTGTCGATCAACACAAAGTCAAACTGATGAGATAGTTCGCCCACCATCCACTTCATGTGGTTGGGAGTAATCATTTCGGCCTTGCGGTTTTGAGTTGCAGGCAACAATACCAAGTTGGGTTGCCGTTTGTCACGTACCAATGCTTGATCTAGGCGGCATTCTCCAGCCAGAACTTCTACGGCTGTGTATACGACTCTATTTTCTAGACCCAACAACAGATCCAAATTTCTTAGACCAAAATCGGCATCAACCAGAGCAACCTTAGCTCCCAACCGGGCTAAGGTCATGCCTAAATTGGCGGTGATAGTGGTTTTACCCACCCCTCCTTTACCGGAGGTAATTACGATGACTCTAACCATATTGATGATGGAAATGGGGTAGCAAACAATAGTTTTTTAACAAGTTAGATAAATGCCCGTATTAAGTTCCAGATTTTATAGGCGATCGGCTACATGAGCAAGTTTCTGTTACTAAAAAAAACGATTTCTATTTTTAGCGCTGCGATCTACTAGTGCAGGGATACGCTTAGACTCGATCGAAGGAGTGATGCGGATCACACCATCTACCGCATGAGCAACCTCTGGTTCTAGATTTACCGGCTGCTGTTCTGGCGATCGAGCAATAAAATTGGCAATTCGAATTTGGGTAGGAAACATTTGTAGAGCCATAATCAGACATTGATCATTTCCCCGCGAGCCAGCATGGGCGATCCCCTTCAGATTGCCCCACACAATAATATCGCCTGCTGCAATAACTTCGCCCCCAGGGTTCACGTCACCAATGATCACCACTGTCCCCGGATGCCGAATTTCCATGCCCGATCGCACCGTCATTTGTAAATATAGCGGCTCGGCTAAAGCCTCTCTGCTCATCGCCAAGTTATGTGGATTGTGCTGCTGTACCGAATAACCAGCAGTAGCAGCGGCTACTGCTGTCTGTCGCCGACTGGTATGCACTAGTTGTAAAGACAACTGCACTTCTTCTAGGGCGTTGGCAATCACCTGCAACTGCCTGGTATCGATCAACCGATCTTGAGCATATAAGTGAACCGGTGTGAGAGGCTGCCAAAAACGTTTAGCTCCAGCCAAACGCTGCTGAATTTGCTCCCAAATTTTACTCCAGCCAGTTTCATTGGAAGTCTCCGACAAAGTGGGCAACAGTAATTGAATCACGCCGTCATCGGTCTTGAGATGCACATGCCAACTGATAAAACTGGTTTCGGCTGTTTGCGAGGCATCCGCAGCAACAGATAAATCCAAATCTGCTGGATTCCCATCAGGATCTGGAGTAAAGTCTCTGGAAAACTGAGCCGGGTCTAGTTTCAGGCTGGAGATTAATTTTTTTGCCGGGGAGTCAAGACCAGGCGCTTCTGGATTAATAACTTCTGACAGAGCTACCAGAGACTCTGGCACAACAGAATTATCGGTGTTTGGGGAAAGCGTATCGGTGGGAGGATTGTCGGTGGTAGTCATGGCGCTGTCGATCGAAGGGGACTTTTGGGGCATTGCAAATAAAAAATATATGATTACTATCCCAGATCTATGATTCAAAAAGAATAGAGATTACCAGACAAGATTAGCTTGGTGAGTTTTCAGCGCAGTTTTTGCGATGAAAATTTGGCTTTGATACTCTGAAAAACTAGGCCAGATGTTGGATCGAATAAAAGTACTGCCAAAAATATTGCTGAAGTCACCAATACAATTGCTGGGCCAGACGGCAGATTTTGATAGTAGCTGAAATAAATTCCTAGAGTAGTAGAGAATATTCCGATCCCTGCACCAAGTAGCATCATTTGATACAGTTCTTTTACTAGTAAGTAAGCAGTCAAAGCTGGCCCAATCAACATGGCAATGGCTAAGATTACTCCTACTGCATTCATACTGGCAATAATTGTCAGAGTTACTGCTGCCATAAAGGCAAATTGAATAGCATTTACTGGTAAGCCACTAGCTTGAGCGGCAGTGCGATCGAACATATAAAATAGCAGCTCTTTATAAAAAGCCAAAACTGCCAGCAAAATAACCCCAGTAATGATCCCAGTGCGCAACAGATCTGTGTCGGTAATGCTGAGAATATCACCAAACAAAAATTCATCTAGCAATCGTCGGTTTTTTAAGATGCTAATTAAGGTCACACCGATAGCAAAAAACGTCGAAAAGGTCAAAGCCATCGCTGAGTCAGCTTTGATCCGAGTCTGAGCGCGAATGCCCGTGATTAAAAAAGAACCCAAAATCCCTGAGACAAAAGCGCCAATTAGCAAATCGATCTTGAGAAAATAAGAGATTGATAATCCTGGCAATACGCAGTGAGCAATTACATCGCCCAACAAAGCCATCCGTTGCACAATTAAGTAGGTGCCCACGACTGGACAAAGGATCCCTACCAATAAGCCAATTTCGATCGCCCGCTGCATAAACTGATATTGCAAAGGCTGAAAAATCAAATCTAGCATCAAAAAAATCCCTCACTAAGCCAGCGAAGGACATTGTACATGTTGCCATGTAAAAAAGATGAATTTTTAAGCCTGGCGCGAGTAAAACTCGACGATTAACAATTCATTGACTTGCAGCGCGATCCATTCCCGCTCTACAGTGCCATTGACTTTACCGATGAGAGTCTTTTTATCAAACTCTAAATGGCTAGGTAAGTTGGCCAGTC
This sequence comes from Synechococcales cyanobacterium, assembly GCA_043755495.1. GTDB lineage: Bacteria > Cyanobacteriota > Cyanobacteriia > Cyanobacteriales > Chamaesiphonaceae > JAAFHZ01. The sequence goes on along the minus strand of JAYUSV010000474.1, from coordinate 458 downwards.
CAGGATACTGAAGGTTATTTTCCACCAGTTGCTTGGTGCCAGCCTTTTCGCGGATGGTGATGACTTCACCAGCACGACACTGATAGCTAGCGATGTCTACGGGTTTGCCGTTCACAGTGATGTGGCCATGGTTGACCAACTGGCGAGCAGCAGGAATGGTTGGAGCCATACCCATCCGAAAAACAGTGTTGTCTAAGCGCATTTCGAGCAGTTGCAGCAACACCAAACCAGTAGAACCACTGGCACGACGGGCTTTGCGCACATAGCGCAGCATTTGCTTCTCGGTAACTCCGTAGTTGAGACGCAGTTTCTGCTTCTCTTCTAGGCGGACAGCGTATTCCGAGCTTTTTTTGCGGTTTTGCCCATGTTGCCCAGGTGCGTAGGCGCGGCGGGGACTTTTCCTTGTTAACCCAGGCAAGTCTCCTAACCGCCGCACAATCCTGAGTCTGGGTCCTCTA
>JAYUSV010000473.1:0-11160 GCA_043755495.1 Synechococcales cyanobacterium | reverse complement strand
GAACTATATCGGCGCAAAAAACGTTGAGGATTATTATTTGTATCTCAAAAAGATTGCCTATGGCTACAGAAATGGTCGCCCGTATGTTAAGACTATCTATTTACTAGATGGAGATTAGCCCACAGCTGACCGGCTTTCTGTATAATCTTGAGATTAGTAATGCCAGCAGGAATAGTTAAATGCAGAGTATTTTAGAGTGGGTAGAGAGCCTAGGGGCAATAGGGGCGATCGCTTTTATTGCCGTCTATATTTTGGCCACGATCGCCTTTGTGCCAGGATTATTGCTGACCTTGGGTGCCGGGCTGCTGTTTGGAGTAGTTTGGGGTTCTGCTTATGTTTTTGTGGCCTCTACTGCCGGGGCAATTTTGGCTTTTTGGATTGGTCGCTATTTACTGCGGGATTGGATCGCAAAAAAAATTGCTGGTAATGTTAAATTTCAGGCGATCGATACCGCCGTTGGCAAATCGGGATTCAAGATTGTGCTGTTAACCCGCTTATCTCCAGCATTTCTCTTTAACTTGCTAAATTACGCCTATGGAGTAACTGGGGTGTCGCTGCGAGACTATAGTTTGGCTTCGATCGGCATGATTCCGGCCACTATTCTATATGTTTATATTGGTTCTCTGGCTGGTAGCATTGCCACACTAGGTAACAACACTAAAGTTGGCGATCCTAAAATACAGTTAGCCGCACAAGTATTGGGATTGGTTGCAACCATTGTAGTGACGGTTTATATTACTCGCTTAGCTCAAAAAGCTTTAGCTGAAACTATTGCTGAATCAGGAAAAAACTAATGTCTCCATCAGAATCTATCGAAGTGCTACCCCTCGATGAGTACAATCGCCGCTTAGTTGCCAATGTGCATCCAGCCGATTGGGTGAATCCTACTCCCCAAGATAGCTATGATTTGGTGGTAATTGGGGCGGGAACTGCCGGATTGGTGGTGGCCGCTGGAGCCGCTGGTTTGGGGATTGGGTTGAAGGTAGCTTTGATTGAAAAGAACTTAATGGGGGGTGATTGTTTGAATGTAGGCTGTGTACCCTCCAAATGCTTGGTGCGATCGGCTAGGGTAGTCGGGGAGATGTGGCATGGTCAGGAGTTAGGCGTAGAAGCCACGGCTCAAGTAAATTTTGCGGCGGTGATGGAGCGGATGCGAAAGCTGCGCTCGGAGATTAGTCAGCATGATTCGGTGCAGAGATTTCAAAAATTGGGCATTGATGTATTTTTAGGCCAAGGAAGTTTTAGTGGCGGGAATTTAATTGAGGTTGGTGGCCAGACGCTGCGTTTTAAAAAAGCGGTAATTGCCACGGGGGCAAGGGCGACTCGCCCAGAGATTCCTGGCTTGGCGGCAGCAGGCTTTTTGACTAATGAGACTGTGTTTTCTTTGACAGCGCGACCCGATCGATTGGCAGTAATTGGCGGCGGACCGATCGGCTGTGAACTGGCGCAGGCTTTTCAGCGTTTTGGTTGCCAGGTAATTTTGCTCCACAGTGGTCAAAATCTCTTACAAAAAGAAGACCCTGCTGCTAGTGAAATTATTCAGACTACTTTGCGTAACGAAGGTGTGCAACTGGTCTTGGGCTGCCAAATTGAGCGAGTGGAACTAACTGCTACAGGCAAAACTATTTATTATCAACAGCAGGGCAAACCGGCATCAATAGCCATCGATGAGATTTTGGTGAGTGCGGGGCGAACACCGAATGTAGTCGGGCTGAACTTAGAGCAAGTTGGTGTGGCCTACGATTTGCAGCAGGGCGTGCGGGTCAATGACTACTTGCAAACTACCAACCCTCGGGTTTATGCGGCTGGTGATATTTGCATGAATTGGCGGTTTACTCATGCTGCTGATGCCGCAGCGCGGATTGTGATCAAAAATACGTTATTCGCTCCTTTCGGTTTAGGTCGTGCCAAGCTTAGCGGGCTGACAATGCCCTGGGTAACTTTTACCGATCCAGAAGTGGCACAGGTGGGGGTATCGGCAACAATTGCTAAGGACCAAGGCATCGAAATCGAGACTATTTGCATTCCTTTGAGTAAGGTCGATCGAGCAATTACTGATGGCGAAACTGCCGGATTCTTTAAAATTCATCACCAAAAAGGCTCCGATCAAATTGTAGGAGCCACGATTGTAGCGGCTCATGCCGGAGAAATGATCTCGTTAATTACGCTAGCGATCAAGGGTAAATGGGGTCTGGGCAAGCTGAGCAGCATTATTTATCCCTATCCCACCCAAGCCGAGGGGATCAAAAAAGCCGCCGATAGTTATCGCCGCACGTTATTAACGCCGCGTGCTCAAAAACTGTTGAAGCTTTTAACAAAATTTTCATGAAGACCTTGCTGCTCATCGGTGGTGGCCATAGTCATGCAATCGCTCTGCGACTACTGGGGCTGCAACCTTTGCCAGATGTGCGGCTGATTTTAATTTCAGATGTCGCTTATGCTCCTTATTCCGGGATGCTACCAGGGCATTTGGCTGGATTTTATAGTTTTGCGGAATGTCATATAGATCTGCGAAGTTTGGCAAATTTCGCCCATGCCGAGTTTATTTTAGATACAGCGATCGGCCTAGATCTACCAACTAACCAAGTGCTTTGTCAGGAGCACAAACCAATTGATTTTGATTGGCTGTCGATCGATATTGGCAGCACTCCAGCAGTAATGGATATTCCGGGTGTGCAAGATTATGCGATCGCTGCTAAGCCGGTGCCACAGTTTTTGGCTACTTGGCAACAGTTTGTACAGCAGGATTTTAAGCGACCGATATCCTTGGGGATTGTGGGTGGTGGAGCCGGGGGGGTAGAATTGGCTTTGACTTTGCAGGTGCAGCTCCAGCGGCTTTGTGCAGGAGATGTTGCGGTGCATCTATTCCATCGCCAGCCAGAGTTGATGAATAGTTATACAGGCACAGTAAAACGCAGGTTTCAGGAGCTGTTGATCGATCGAGGAATTAAGTTGCACTTAAATGAAGCGGTAGTGGCAATTGAGCCAAAAGAGAATTCACTGAAACTGGTGCGCTGTCGATCGGGGTTAAGTATTTCCTGTGATCAGGTCATTTGGGTGACACAGGCCGCCGCGCCTGCCTGGGTTCGGCAGTCTGGGTTGAGTACAGACGAACAAGGGTTTATCTCAATCAAAAATACTCTTCAAGCCCTTATTCATTCCCACATTTTTGCCACGGGGGATATCGCTACTATGTACTTAAATCCCCGACCAAAGGCCGGTGTATTTGCGGTACGGCAAGGACAGCCGCTGTTCGTCAATCTCCAGCGTATTACTACGGGTCAGGCTCTGCAATCTTATTTGCCTCAGCAGCGCTATCTTTCGCTAATTGGGCTAGGAAATCAACAGGCGATTGCCACTTGGGGTAATTTTTGCACCAGACCCTCGCGGTTGTTATGGTGGTGGAAGGATCGAATCGATCGAAGATTTATGTCCCAGTTCTAGCAGATCTAGCAGACGAAAACTTACTTGCCAGAGGAAAACATGATGAACCAACCCATTTCCTGTCTGAACTACATTGGGGGCAAATGGCAAGCCGCAAGCAACGGAGGACAGATCGAAAGCCGCAATCCAGCTCAATGGAACGAAATTGTAGCGATCGCCACCAACTCTGACCGGACAGATGTAGAACTAGCCGTCCAGGCTGCGCGAGCAGCTTATCGGCACTGGCGGCTAGTGCCTGCGCCGGTGCGAGCAGAAAAACTATTTCGGGTCGGGGAGTTATTACAGCAACGCAAAGAAGAGCTGGCCACGTTAATGAGCCGGGAAATGGGCAAACCGATCGCCGAAGCCCGAGGGGATGTGCAGGAAGGAATTGATTGTGCTTTCTACTATGCTGGCGAAGGTCGGCGGTTATTTGGCCAAACCATGCCATCGGAGTTAAGCAACAAATTTGCCATGACCGTGCGGATGCCGATCGGGGTTTGTGGCCTCATTACGCCCTGGAACTTTCCGGTGGCGATTCCTTGCTGGAAATCGCTGCCTGCTCTAGTCTGTGGCAATACCATTATTTTGAAGCCTGCTAAAGACACCCCAGCCTGTGCCTCAATGCTGTTTGAAATATTTGCTGCCGCCGGATTTCCACCCGGAGTGGTGAACCTGCTTCAGGGTTCTGGCGAGGTTATTGGTTCCGCTTTAGCCGAACATCCCGGCGTTGATCTACTCTCGCTGACCGGTTCTTCGGCAACTGGGGCGAAGGTGGCCGAAATTTGTGGCCGCACCCACAAGCGTTTATGTTTGGAACTAGGGGGCAAGAATGCCCAAATTGTGATGGAGGATGCCAACCTGGAGCTGGCGTTAGAAGGCGCATTATGGGGTGCTTTTGGTACCACGGGACAGCGCTGCACAGCGACCAGTCGCCTCCTGCTGCATAGTGACATTAAAGCAAACTTCACTGCCAGATTATTAGAACGGACAAAACAATTAAAAATTGGTGCTGGCATTGAACCCAGCAATGAGATTGGACCTTTGGTCAACCCAGCTCAACTGGAACGGGTCAAAGCCTATATCGAGATTGCCCGCCAGGAAGGTGCCAAGGTGTTGATTGGCGGGAAATCGATAGACAATCTAGAGCAGGGGTGCTTCTTTCAACCGACGATTTTGGATGGGGTAACTCCCACCATGCGGGTAGCCAGGGAGGAAATCTTTGGTCCAGTGGTGGTGCTGATGGAAGTTACTTCTTTTGAGGAGGCGATCGAGATGATCAATGACTCCTCCTACGGCTTATCTTCATCGGTTTACACTCAAGATATCAATCGGGCTTTTCAGGCGATGCGCGACATCGAAGCGGGTATTACTTACATCAATGGCCCGACGATCGGGGCCGAGGTGCATCTGCCTTTTGGCGGGGTGAAACAAACCGGCAACGGACATCGGGAGGCTGGGAATGCGGCATTGGATGTTTTTTCAGATTGGAAGAGTGTCTATATTGATTTTTCTGGTAAGTTACAGCGGGCGCAAATTGACAATCGCTAAATCTGTAGTTTTGGTAACTACGATGGTGCAATCGTTACACTATAAGTAGGACAGTTCGCCAAGTTGGAGGCATCGTCCATGGAAACAGCCATTTTTTCCTTACCCCATCGCCCTAAACTTCAAACTGACCTACCTGGGCTAAAAGCTGCTGCTCTGATTGCGCGCGATCGAGCTGTTACTTCTCCCTCTTATACTCGAGGCTATCCTTTGGTGGCTGCCAGGGGCGAGGGCTGTATGATCGAAGACGTAGATGGCAACGTTTTTCTGGACTTGACAGCAGGTATTGCCGTCACTAATACGGGGCATTGCCACCCCAGAGTCGTGGCGGCTATTCAAGCTCAGGCTAGCCAGCTCCTACATATGTCTGGTACAGACTTCTACTACGAACCAATGATCGATCTGGCCGAAAGACTGGCTCAGCTTGCACCTTTTCCGCTGAACGAACAAGGTATTCGTGCCAAGGTTTTTTTCTCGAATTCTGGAGCAGAATCTTTAGATGGTGCCCTAAAGCTAGCGCGATATGCCACCGGTCGATCGCGGGTAATTTCTTTCCTGGGTGCCTTCCATGGACGCACCTATGGAGCCATGTCCCTGACCGGCTCGAAGACGGTTCAATGTAAAGGGTTCAGTCCGCTGGTGCCAGGAGTTACCCATATTCCCTACAGTCATGCCGGGTTGGACTATTTAGAAACATCGTTGTTTTCTACCGTGGTACCGCCCTCGGAAGTTGCTGCGATTGTAGTTGAAGCTATTCAGGGAGAAGGTGGTTATATTGTGCCTGAAGATGGCTTTTTAGCACGAATTCGTCAAATTTGCGATCGGCATGGCATTTTGATGATGGTGGATGAAGTGCAGTCTGGGATGGGTCGCACCGGCAAGTTATTTGCGATCGATCATTGGCATATTCAACCCGATATTGTCACTATTGCCAAAGGTCTGGCCAGTGGCTTGCCACTCGGGGCCTTTCTGGCTCGCCCCGAAATCATGACCTGGCCACCTGGTGCCCATGCCACCACTTTTGGTGGCAACCCAGTTGCTTGTGCAGCAGCCAATATCACCTTAGATCTACTTCAGGAGGAATTAATGTACAACGCCCTGCTGCGGGGAGCAGAACTACAGCAAGGTTTAAGGCAATTAGGCGATCAGGGCATTTCTGTGCCGCGTGGCAAGGGGTTAATGGTGGGAATTGATATCCTCGATCGAGCAGGACAGCTTTCGGCCAAACGCCGCGATGCGATTGTGGATCAGTCTTTTTATCATGGATTATTGCTCCTCGGTTGTGGCAAAGCTGCCATTCGGTTTTGTCCACCATTAGTGATCGATGCCGATCAAATTCAAACGGCACTCACTATTCTGGCCAAAGTTTTAGAGAAAAACCCCGATTAAATTCTGATTTAGACCAGTCCTGTTTTTCAAAGGAGTCTTTTGTATGAAGTCTGCCGAAATTGCCCAACAGCTTTGGGGTTTGCTCTGGCAAAACTATCGTAATCGCGTGACCTATGCCCGCATTTATCAACAGATGATTGAAGAAGCTGGCGGATTGATCGCTAACGACCACATTGCTTTTCGCACCCTGCGGTTGACGATCGATCAAGCTGGTCACAGTATCCATCTGGGCATTCCTTACTTGGCCAAAATTGTCGAAGCTCTAGGCTATCAGCAAGCCGGGGAATATCACTTTCCGGCACAGTGTCTTTACGCTCGACACTATGTTCATCCTGAGCAAGACAACTATGATTTACCTAAACTGTTTATTAGCGAATTAATTGTGGATGATCTGCCAGAGAAGGTGGCTACCCTGATTAAACAGACGGTGCAAAGTGGCGATTTTTTCTTATATACAGATCTTTTATTGTTGGAATCGATCGCTTCGCTTATACCGAAGGCGATCGACCAACAAAACCTTGAGATACAGGCTTCATTAACCCAATTAGCTCATTTGTTCAGCCGTCCCTGGCAACCTGCTCAACAGTCTGCTGTTGAGCAGGTAAATGCCATCAGTCAGTATGGTGCCTGGGTGATGATTCATGGCTATGCTGTGAACCATTTCACTGGCTATGTAAACCGCCAGCAAACCGCAAAATACCAAACTATTGACCAAACGATCGAGGGGTTAACCAATCTTGGGGTGCCCATGAAGTCAGCGATCGAAGGAAGCATCGAGAGTGGACTTTGTCAGACAGCCACTCTCGCCGCGATCGAGCAAGCCTGGGTGCAAGATGATACTGGCAAACTTATCCAGATTCCTTGGCCTTATGCTTACTACGAAATAGCCGAACGCCATCAGATCAAAGACTCATCGGGTGACTTGGTGCTGTTTGCCGGATTCCTGAGCACTCAAGCACAGCAGCTATTTGAAATGACCCGTCGCTGAACTCGATCGGCGGGGGATTGATTTCAACACAACTACACTACAGACCCCACTATACAACTTTTAACCAAATCACGAACAATATTGTCTTTGACGAGCAACAATCGCGCAATTTGCATCAGCATATCTTGCAACTGTTCTCGGCTCATGTCCTGCATTGATTGTTCAATAAGCCTCATTTGGAACTGTTGTTCTAGAGATAGTTGAAATGACGATATGTTCATAACTAACCTCCTAGTTGTTTGAAGTTACCTGGTAGATCGAAAATAGTTTTGTTACAAGTCCCACACAAAGTGAGAATGGTTGAAACTTTTCGATCTCAAAATGGTAATTAGAGTAATAGAGAATCGTCCTAACCTCATTATAATCGGTAATTCTTATTTGGTGTTACGTTGTACAACAAAGGCTATCACAACGTTTACAGCCTTAGAAACTCCCCAACACATCAAGAGTCATGTCATTCAAGTAAATCTGGTGATTGACGCACAATCATGTCATATAAGGACTGAAAACTAAACCATCCTTTAAAATGCGAGCCAATCTGGCGATGGGTTAAACGAGCCGTTTCAGGATCAATTAGCATCGGTTTTCCGGCGGCCTCAGCCATCAGTTGTGCATGGCAACAGCGATTCATCGAGATAAACCACCAGACAGCTTCATCTACTGTCTGACCAACAGTTAATAGGCCATGATTACGCAGGATCACAGCCTTTTTATCTTTTAGGGTGGTAGCAATTCGCTGGCCTTCTGAGGTATCTAGAACTACCCCTGTATAGTCTTGAAACAGTCCATGATCTTCGTAAAAGGCACAAGCATCCTGAGTAATCGGATCAAGCAGTCGTCCTAGTGTTGACCAAGCTTTGCCATAGAGTGAGTGAGAATGAGCCGCTGCATCGATGTCAGGTCTGGCCTGGTGAATTTGGGAATGGATCGCAAAAGCAGCTTTATTGACAGGCTTGTTGCCCTGGATAACTTCGCCTTGATGGTTTACCAACAGTAGATCTGATACTCGAATATGACCAAAGTACACGCCGATCGGGTTGACCCAAAAACAGTCTGGATATTCGGGGTCGCGCACTGTAATGTGTCCGGCAATACCTTCATCAAATTCGTAGTGAGCAAACAGCCGAAAAGCAGCAGCCAATCGTTGTTGGCGGTGACGGCGATCATCTTCTACACTGTCAAATGTAGGTGGTGTGGGGAGTTTTAGTTCTGGCACGAATTCACCTTATAAACAGCAGTGATTGATCTTGAACAAGACATCAGCCATTTGTCCTGAAATAGACAATATGGTATAACCCAGTACCCATGATTTAATACATTAGTATATAATTTTATCGACCAAATTGAAATATCTCATGAATAAGACTTATTACGTATCCAGCATTATCGGAAATGATGAAAGCAACAGCGGTAGCAAAAGATCTCCTTTTGCTACCCTGCAAAAAGCTGCGGATGTGGCTGGAGCTGGTGATACTGTTCTAGTCATGCCGGGAGAGTATGCTAATGCTGACCCAAACCAGAATGTTTTAACCATTAATAAATCTGGCCGGGCTAATGCTCCCATTACTTTTAAGGCATTTGATGCTCGCAATAAGCCCGTCATTAATGTTCGGAATTACCAGGGTATTCAGGTTTTAGGATCTTATGTTAATATTGACGGCTTTATTGTGGCAGGCAATCGTAAAGAGTTTGAGAATCTGACGGTAGAGCAGGTTGATGCCATTCAAAAGGCAGATGGACGATACTCTAGCCCGATCACCTCTGGTAATGGGATTGCGATCGGTAACTTTTACAACAATATTTATCCAGATCACGTAAAAATCAGCAACTCAATCATCCGAGACAACACGGGCGGGGGCATTGCCGTGATTCGGTCAGACTATGTCACGATCGAAAACAATCAAGTCTACAACAATTCTTACTATTCGCCTTATGCTACTTCGGGTATTTCTTTCTATCAAAGTGGCAACTCTGATAGTAACACTGGCGTTAAAATAATTGTCAGGGGTAACACGGTCTACGGGAATAAGAACTTAATTAAAAACTTCAACAATTTCTCTGAAGATAATCTAAACCACCCAGACCCATCGAAGCGCCCACAAATTACCGACGGTAATGGTATTATTATCGACGACAATGCTAGAACTCAGGTAGTTCAAAGTGTAGATGGTGACAAGCAATCTAAAGATCTCCCAGTATATCAAGGTAAAACACTGATTGAAAATAATCGGGTTTTTGATAATGGTGGACAGGGTATTTTGGCTTTTAACAGTGACAATGTAATTATCCGAAAGAATACCGTCTTTAATAATCATCTTAGCCCAGAAGTTTCTGGTGGTGAAATTACTAATACGGTTACCGGAGAGGCTAAAGCCAAAGGAGCAGGGCAAAATATTATTATCCGAAATAATATCATTACTCCAGCGGTAGGTAAAATCGCTCAATCTTTCTATTCAGAGAGCGATCGAACTATCATAATTGAAGCTGCTGATCCCCTAGAACCACAGCCTTTACTCACCAGATCTGGAGATACTAATCACAACGACTTGGTTGGCTATTACAAAGTCAATGATACTAGTGGCAGCATTCTTTTAAATGGCAAAACTTTGCTACCCGGTCAGGTGGGCTATGCTCAAGCCGCTGTAAAGCTAGCAATTCAAGATAGTCTTGCTATTGGCGCAAGTCGATCAATAGGAGACTACTATGCACCGGTACTAATTTCTAACGGTGATTTTCAATCATTTTTGGCCAGAAATCCCAATAATAATTCTACTGTTGGTCGCGCTCCAATCGGGCAAAGGCCGATCGCCTATTTTGCTTTTGCCAATGCTAACCCAGATAAATTAACTCATATTCGGGGAATTGGCGAGAATAGAATTGCTTTTGAAGACTCATTTGGTCTAAACAATCGAGATTTCAATGATGTTGTGCTGCAACTAGGTGGCTCAGCAAATATCTTGACGACTGGGCGCGCTCTGTCTTAATACTTTGGTAATTTGAATACAAGCGATGAAACCTGACTGAGTCAGCTTCATCGCTTTTTATCAGTCAGCTACCAACGCAACCCAGTCAGGGATAAGTGTGCATTCATAACAACAGGTTGTGCAAAGAGTCCAGCGAAGAATATAATGCCATTCAGGGAAGCCACACATCTCTAGGGATGCCCGGTAGAAGTCTATACCTAATCCATGCTGAAGGTATAGAAACACGTCACCCTGTATCCATCTCAGCCAGAGAATCCGAAATATGAGTAGACATACCCCTTACAACATCCAACTGCAAATTTCGCGGATGTTTCAAGATGGACAGGCCATGTTCGCCAGCATTAAGGTTCAAGACTGGCTGAAAGAGCGCAGCGAAGATCCGGCAGACTACAGCATTACCTTCAACAAAAAGCCTGCCCCCACGGGTTCTCGCGAAGTGCAAATAGTAGAAATTGTCCTAAAACGCAAAGACGGTGAGCCAGTAGCTGACTGGTTATTGTCACAGCTAGCAGGCGAAAACTAGACCTGCTGATAGGTTCACCACATTTGTTAAGAGGCTCTTCCTATCTCTAGGGTAAAATCATCGGCGTTCCATAATGGGACATACGAGCCATCTAAAGAATAATAAACCAGCAGCAGTAAATACACTAGTACTAGACAGCCTAAATTTAAGCACCATTGGTCGGGGTTCGACTCCGCTCACCCCTCGGATTCCTGATGGGATCTGTACTTAGGTGATTTCTCTCAAACAAAATACCAGCTATTCTAAAAGTTTAGTTGGCTGACCTGCGACAGTTTTGCCTGAACTCGTTCAGGCACTTGTCTGGC
>JAYUSV010000472.1:0-3591 GCA_043755495.1 Synechococcales cyanobacterium | reverse complement strand
TGACATCTCCCAACACCTCCCTTGCGGGTAGGTATGGGCTTCTCGTCAGAGACCCCGCAGGATCTGTACGACTTCCTTAGAGGTAACATCGGTAATAGAACCAACTATTTCGATGTTACCTTGACGGCGTTTTATAGTGGGGAACATGTCCAGCCCCACTCTCTTGATATTGATACCGGCGTTAATATCGCGGTCAACTAAGAGATTCAAGTCTTTATCCCAATACTCTCGAATACTTGTGTTCGTAAATACGACTTCATCGCGGTACGAGAGCAATTGGGAAGTGTATGCAGGATTTACTTTACGAACTATGGCTCCAGCTTTTTCAGCTATGTGACCAAGTATCGTAAAGAAATTGCCAAATGCTGCATCATTCCAGCTTAGATTTAAGCCAGATTTGGCGGCTTGTCCGTTAGGCAAATATTCACCAGTTTGCTCATCCTGCTTAGTTTTGCAGCGCTTAGTCAGACCTTTAAGATTAAGATTTTCGTGAAGAAAAACTTTCTTGCCAGTTCGCACCAGTTGATGAGCAGTTTTATAGTGAAAATCTTTGCGACAACGAGCAATCTTTTGGTGAATTCGACCTTCTCGCTTAGCTAGTTTGCGACGGGATTTTGAGCCGCGCTTCTTGGCATTTTTACGAGTGGAAACCTTAGCCAGAGTAGCTTTACCTTTACGCAAAACTTTAGCAGACGGTAGCTTAGCACCTTCAGAGGTAGCCAAATAATCATCTTCATGTAATACCGCATCCATGCCCAAAGAATTTTCCCAAGTCGGAATTATATCATTAGGATTAATTGGAACAGTATCGTCTTCAAGGCTTAAATTTACGAACCACCCATCATTTCTCTTGATGAGCTGCACTTGCTTGAGCACAGCACCATCTGGTAAATGACGATGAGACCTTACTTTTAACAGCCCCAGCTTAGGGATTTTTATGTATAAATACTTGCCTCCAATAGAGCAAGAATGCAAATCCAAGCCAGCACCTTCAAACACCATTGAGCGGTATCTAGACTTGTTTTTGAACCTAGGCTTACCACTCTTGCCACCATTAGAATCACCTGCTATAAATCTCTGGAAAGCCAGATCAACACGCTTGCAGACTTGCTGTAAGGTATTGGCAGGTACTCTAGAAAATTCCAGAGATTCACCAGACCATTCCACAATTTGAGGTTGTTTTTTTAGGTCGGGCAGATACTTTTTTTGGCTGTAATAGTTAGGCTTGTCGCGCAACAGTGGTAGTGAAGTTACAAAGATAGAGCAAGCATTGACCGCGCTACGGTTGTGTTGCCACCAATCAAAGCGATCTCCAAGCTGCTTGTTATACCAATACTGGCAAGTGCGAAGCCAACCATTAAGCTCAAGCTTTTGGTCAGTTGTCGGAAGTGCTTTGTACTGGTAGGTATAACGCATATTTTTAATAAGTGATACTATTTGAGTATACACCAATATTTTAAAAATAGCAAGAAGTGTTTATGAGAGATGATTTCGTCGGCAAGCATCGGTCAACAAGCGATTTGAAAGTTCATTTGGTATTGACTACCAAGTACCGGCGTAAAGTGTTTGATGCTGCAATGATTGAGCGGCTGCATGATATTTATGCAGACTTGTTGGCAAAGTGGGATTGTAAGTTAATAGAATTTAATGGTGAAGAAGATCACATACACCTTCTATTTCAGTATTTCCCAGATATCGCTTTGAACAAATTGGTGAACAATCTCAAGTCGGTATCTTCGCGGCGAATACGCCAAGAGTACGGTGAGAAGCTTGACGCAATATACAAAAAGGATGTGCTATGGAATGGTTCGTATTTCGTAGCATCTTGCGGTGGGGTGACTGTAACGACATTGCGCAAATACATCGAAGAGCAAGATAAGCCTGCGTAGCCAATGGGTTTGCTCGGTTCGTCATCCAGCACCTATCGCCTACTCGCTGCGCTTCTGTATCTTGTAGGTGCTGGAATCCTCAACTCGCGCGCATTCCTCTCAACACCTCCCGAAGCGGGTAGGTGTGAGGCTCCTGCTGTTTAAGCTGAGACAGAGCTTCAAGGGTTTGAACAATGCATGGTCACGAAAGCTCCTTGCCTCATTTATCATTTCAAAAACTGCATCAAGCCTTCTAACTTCTGCCAGGCGGCACCACTAGCCAAGACCTCTCGGGATAACAGTAATCCAGTCGTGTGGTCTTCAATCGGCACCACCCCAGCCACCTGTAAAGCCAAACTAGTATTTAGCGCCACAGCGTCTTTTTGCGGCTGAGTGCCTCGCCCCTGTAGTATCTCCCGCAAAATTTCGGCATTGGTAGCTACATCACCCCCCAATAAAGCCGACAGCGGCGTAGGTTCTAGCCCCAGTTTAGTAGGTGATAAAACAGCCGATCGAACTACTCCATTACTCAAAATCCCTAAATCTGTGGCATCCCCTAAGCCTGCTTCATCGAGCTTTTCTCGCCCATGTAGAACGATTGCCTGCTGAACTCCTAATAAACTCAAAGCTTCAGCAACCACCCCAATCAATTTGGGATCAAAGACTCCTACCACCTGACCAGTGGGGCGCAGCGGATTCACCAAGGGGCCTAATAAGTTGAATACTGTGCGTACTTTCAGTTCTTGCCGCAAAGGAGCCACAGCTTTCATCGCCGGGTGCCAGCCCTGAGCAAACAAAAAAGTGATGCCCACTTCATCTAAAGCTGCTTTCACTTTGTCAGCGGGAGCCTGAAGATTTACCCCGATCGATTCCAAGACATCTGCTGAACCAACGCTAAAGTTTGATCGACTGCCATGTTTGGCCACTTTCACCTCAGCGGCAGCGGCAACAAAGGCCACTGCGGTGGAAATATTAAAAGTTGATGCTCCATCGCCACCAGTGCCACAGGTATCGATTACTGGGTAGGTATGGCTGGTATCGGGAGCCTGTAATACCTTGGCCATTCCAGCTAACTCGGCTGCTGATAAACCTTTGGCTTGCAAGGCCATTAAAATTGCCCCAGACGTTGCGGGTGGAATTTCGCCGTTTAACCAGCCCTGCATTAAGTCGGTAGATTGGGCTTGGGTTAGAGAGATTCCGTCGAGTAGTTGCTGGAGAATGATCGATCGGGGCATAGTAGTGGCTCTGGCAGGAACTTCAATATTTTGCCACATCACTGGCCTGAAACAGGTAAGTATGGAAGAATATGGGCGATCGCAAAAGCACTGTATTCCGCACTAGGTTTACTAGCTTCCCGAAGGACAGTGATTGCTTCTTGATTTCCAGACTGAGCTGAAGTAAAACTAGTAGAATTTTAACGTATCTACTGCGATGAGCGATTAATTCGGTACGTCCACGAACACCGTTGAGATCAAAAATGTTTTCAACAGTTCTGCCTCGTGGGTCACGACCAGAGACAATCGCTAGTCCAGCAATAGCATCCCAAGAAAATTCTAGATGTTGACTAGGCTCGGTGACTGTATCAGTGGGGTCAATTAGTAAAGGATTTCTTTGGCTATCGAGTGGAAACTGTGTTCCTTTGTGGTTGGCATCATTACAGATATCACATGAAAGTAGCAGGTTTTCCCAGGTAAAAGTTAAATCAACATGAGTACTTTTGGGG
>JAYUSV010000471.1:0-3592 GCA_043755495.1 Synechococcales cyanobacterium | reverse complement strand
CTAATGCCATCGGGATGAGTATGCTGTCGATACCATTGCCCCTCCCATAGCCGCCACTGTCTGCCCGACTGCAAGTGAACTAGTTCTAGGGTGTGGGGATCAGCTTCAAAGGCCCCATGACGAGGGCATAGGTAAGTGTCAGTCAGAGTCAAGGCCGGGATAACTTGCTGACAGTGGGGACAAAGAGTTTCGGGGCCAAAAATGGGGTACTGAAAAGCTGGGTTCATGATTCGGAGCAGGCAACACTCATTAAAATTGTCTTGGCTCAATGATCCACTCTACACCTTCTATTAGTTAATCGGAGGGGAGCTGCAACAACAATTTTTATTCAGTCATTCAAGTAGTTATTATGTATTGTTTGGTGATCCAAATCAAGTACGGTTAGCCATTTTTCGGCTACGATCCTTCCAATCAATCTAAATTATCAAAGCAAGCATTCAAAAATTCGAGTGATCAGGGGTGCTATTTACGAAGATTTTTTGGGCATGATTGATAGAGGTAATCATTTACCACTCAATGAAAATCAGCAAACCAACAAATTTTTAAAAAAGTTTATTGCAAAAGCCCAAGGTCTTTAGTGGCTCAAGGTCTTTGGTAATTAGTCTTTAGTGACTAGTCTTCAATGATCGGCTGTTAGCTGCTAGTTAATGACCAAATAATTGGGCAGATATATTTGGCAATCACCTCAATGCTTTAGCTAGGAGGTAGCCCACACACTATTCAAGGTACATCTCCTAGGAGTTGAAAAATGGACGACAGTAAACAGCAAATCATTCACTATTTCATCGAAGAAGCTCAAGAGCACTTGGATACAGTAGAACACGGTCTGTTAGATCTTGGTGAAGTAATTAAAGATGCCGATCGAGTTAACGAACTGTTTCGGGCAGCTCACTCGGTCAAAGGTGGCGCAGCTATGCTGGGCTTTGACAGCATTCAAAAAACTTCTCACGAACTAGAAGACTGCTTCAAGATTTTGCGCGATCACTCCATTCCGGTCGATCGGCAGCTAGAAAGCATGTTTCTCAAAGGCTATGACGCTCTCAAAGAGCTGGTAGCTGAGCTAGCTGGGTCGCCAACTCTCACTCTCCGCCCCGAAGTTGTGGAGCCGATCGTTCACAACTCTTTGGTTAATTTTGCCGAACTCAAAGAATATCTCAATGAGCTGTTAGGAATGGCCACGATTGATGCACCATCGCCTGTCCCTCAAGCTACTTATGCCCACAGTGTAGCTGCGGTCAACTCTAACACTGCGGTAATGGCTCCACCAGTCAATCTATCTGCTAAGGTTATGGAAAACCTCAAGGCGATGCTGAGTTCGTTTAAGCAGGGCGAAGCCGCTGCTTCTCGTCCCCAAATTGCTAGCTACTGCCAAAACTTAGCTCACCTAGATGTCAATACTGCCACTTGGCAAAATATTCTTAAAATTTCGGCTCAGGCGATCGGCAACTCGGCCAATGCCTATGAAGCACTAGCTCCAGTGGTAATTAAAGAACTGAAGCTAGCTGGTGATTTGTTGGCAGCCAGTCGGGGGCAAGAAATTGCAGCTAGCCCCGCACTACAAGCCTTGGCGATCGCCGCTGCGCCTGTACAAGCTGCTCCAGCACAACTCTCTATTCCGTTAGATGCTCGTGGTGCTGCTCAATTGATCTTGCGCAACTTCAGCCGCCAGCAAATTTCTGACATGATTACTTTGCTGCACCGCGCTATCAACCAGCCTAAGCAAAACTAGAGCCTAAGCAAAACTGGAGTTAGGGACATCTTGCCAACGCCCTGGCCCTACGGCTTGTAAAGCTTCGTTCAGGGTAAAGGCTCCGGTGTATAGGGCTTTGCCAACAATGGTGCCGGTCACTCCTAATGGTTCTAAGGTCAAAAGATTCAGTAAATCGGCCAAAGAACCCACGCCACCAGAAGCGATTACCGGTACTACGGTGTTCTCGGCTAGTTCGCGTAAAGCAGGCAAGTTTGGCCCTACTAAAGTGCCGTCTCTTTGAATATCTGTGTAAATAATTGCCGCCGCGCCCCAATCAGCCATTTGCTGTGCCAGGTCGGTGGCTTTTACTTGAGAGGTTTCGATCCAGCCTTTGGTGGCTACCCAGCCATCCCTTGCATCGATGCCCACTACTATTTGACCGGGGTATTGCTTGCAGAGATCTGCCACTAATTGGGGCTGTTCGATCGCCACTGTGCCTAAAATCGCTCGATCGACTCCCAGATCTAACAAGGATTTCACGTTATCGGCGCTGCGTAAGCCTCCACCAACTTGGATGGTCATTTCTGGCACTGCTTTAACTATTTGACCGATGATCTCTAGGTTGGCTTGTTGACCGCTTTTGGCTCCATCTAGGTCTACGAGGTGCAGCTTGGTGCAACCAGTGGCTTGCCATTCGGTGGCTACGGCGATCGGGTTTTCGTTAAAAACTTGGGATTGGGCATAGTCGCCTTGATACAGGCGCACACAGTTACCACCTAGCAGATCGATCGCGGGGAAAATTTCCATAAAAACATCCACAAAATATCTGTGGCCACCAGCAAAAAAGTACTTAGCCATTCTAAGACCTAGCCGAGATCTTCAGGATCTCTGTTGCAAATGTTAAGCTGTCAGTCGGCGAGGAGTGATCCAAGATTTCAGTAGATAGCCGATTGCCACCAAAATTCCAATGAACAAGCCGCCGATGCCCAAGGGATTGGGCATCCAAAAAGTCGATATTAGGTGATTGGCTTTGCCGAGTTGCAGTGGCCATTGTTGGGGTGCTGCTCTGAGCTTTTCAAAGGGGATACTGGGAGTTTGGAGGGCAAATTGCAGATCTAGGGTTTTGCCTCGTTCCAAGCTGTTGACGGTGAGAGAGCTGAGGTCGAGGTCGTAGGTGAGTTGGTAGCGGCTGGCTAAGAGGAAGTTGCTTTCGGCGATCGAGAGATTGGAGGCCAATCCTTGTTGGTCGCCAGCGAAAAATTGGTTGAATTTGCTGACCAGCTCGGGTGTACGCCGGAAGGGAACGGTGACGGTGAGTTCTTGGGGACTGGTTTTGCTGACGGTGCCATTGATTTGGTGGGCGCGTTGTTCGATCGACTCTAGCCAGGTATCGATCGCCTGTTGATTGATCTGGTAGAACTGTTTATCCAGAGTGATGTGCTGAATTAAGTCGCCGCTGTTGAAGCTGTGGAAATCGATCGTGGTTTGGTATTTGACGCAGCCGCTAAGGCTCAGAGTCAACATAAGACCAAGAATCAGGATGCCTTTTCTGGCGAAGTTAGAGATCCGGGTGGGCATGTCGATCGATCCTCCAAGATGGCGTTCTTTGGCAATTCTAGATAAAATTGGGAATGAATGGGTTATCATTTAGCCACGTTCCACCCAGTTACCATGATACTGAAGGACGAATCAGATTTATTGTCAGTGTTGTATGACTAATCATCGCCTAGAATCCTTTCGGACTGCTTTCCAGAATTTTGACATTGTGCCGTTGGTAACACCTGCACAGCTCGATAAGTTCCGGGTGGAATATGGCGGAGAAATTATTACTGAGCTAGAGCAGTTGGTGGCAGATTGTCTACCTAACGATAACAAAATTATTTTTACTGGTCATCGAGGCTC
>JAYUSV010000470.1:0-3597 GCA_043755495.1 Synechococcales cyanobacterium | reverse complement strand
TGGGTAGTGTGGGAAGAAGATGGCAAGTACCCAGATATTATTATCGAGCTGCTATCAGAATCGACCGCAGAAGTAGATAGAACCACCAAAAGAGAACTCTACCAAGATCGCTTTCGTACACCAGAGTATTTTTGGTTCGACCCCGAATCTCTCGAATTTGTCGGACTGCGGCTTATCGGCAACCGCTACCAAGAAATCTCCAATCAGCCACAAGGCAAATGGAGCGAGACATTAGAGCTTTACTTGACCATACTAGACGGTCAACTACGGTTCTTTAAACCCAATGGAGAATTAGTTCCCACTCCCCAAGAGTCTGCTGTGCGTGCGGGTGAAGCGATGATACAAGCCCAACGGGAATCGGATTTGGCTAAGCAGGAATCAACTCTAGCCAGGGAGGCATCAACTTTAGCTAAGCAGGAATCTGCTGCTGCCAAGCAAGAATCTGCTACCGCCAAGCAGGAATCTGCTACCGCCAAGCAGAAATCTGCTGCCGCCAAGCAGGAATCAACTCTAGCTAGGGAAGAATCTACTGCAGCCCAGCAAGAAATTGAACAACTCAAAGCACAACTGCGAGAACTTGGTATTGATCCTGGCTAAAGTTATTTATCCAGGTATCTACTGAAAACTTATTGGGTGATGGAATATTTGGTTACTCCCTAGAACGGATTCTAGGTATTCTCAAGTGGATAGCTAACAAAATGCTCCCTAATACTTAATCCGAGGATCAACCAAGGCGTTGATTAAATCAATCACAATACTGGCAATTACCACGATCGCTGCAAAGAACACCATAATGCCTTGAATTGTGGGGTAATCGCGGGCAGAAATTGCTTCATAGAGTCTGCCACCCAAACCTGGCCAAGAGAAAGTCGTCTCGGTCAACACCGCCCCGCCTAACAGGGATGCAGTCGTTAAACCCAATACCGTAATCACCGGAATCAAAGAATTTTTGAGCGCATGAACCAACAAAATCTGGCGCTCGGGAATGCCTCTGGCTCTGGCGGCCTCCACGTAATCGGACTTCAAATTTTCCTTTAAATTCACCCGTACAATCCGTTCAAAAATACCGCTGAGCAAAATCCCTAAAGTCAGACAAGGCAAAGCTAAATAATACAAGGAAGTGAAAAATTGACCGAGGTTAAAGTGCAATAAGCTATCGATCGTGTACAAGCCAAAAATTTTATCGGGTGGCGGTGAACTAGAAGGGAACCTGCCGCCCAACGGAAACCAGCCTAAGCCTACTGAGAACACAATTTGCAACAGCATCCCTGCCCAAAAAATTGGTATCGAATAGCTAATTACCCCAAATAATCGGCCAAATCCCTCGGTTTTGCTGCCCGGTTTAGAAGCCGCAATTACGCCAATGGTAATGCCCACAGCAAAAGCAATGATAATTGCTCCGGTGGCTAGCTCGATCGTCGCCGGGAAATAATCTCCAATGATTTTTGTGACCTTTAACCCAGAACTAGTAATCGATTCGCCTAAATCAAACTGCAATAACTTACCTAAATAATCGGTGTACTGATCCCAAAGAGGCAATCCTAACCCCAATGATTTGCGCATCTCCTCTTTAATTTCGGCAGAAGCCTTAGAGCCGACGATCGCATCTACTGGATCACCAGGAGTCGCTCGCATCAACAGAAAAATGATCGTAACGATTGTCCAAAGCATCACCGGAGCAAGTGCCAAGCGTGCCAATAGATAATATTGCAGAGATTTTAAACGAGACATAAAAATTACTTATTTAATTTACTTGGTCACAGATTTTTTAATTGAAGAATATTGCAGATTTTGCAAAGGATCGGTGTTAGCACCGGTAATACCCGGTCGAGAGAAAATAAAGTCTTTGGTTTGAAACAGCGGAATCTGGGGCGCATCAGTTACCGCTTTATCTTGAATTTTCTGCAAAATGTTAAGACGTTCAGCCGGATTTAAGGCTTTTCCTTGCTCTGCAATCATTTTGTTCATAGCGGAGTCGTAATAAAAAGATCCTTGTTCAGCACTACCACCCTCTTTACAGCCTCGACCAAGCACTCCGGGCTTGACCTGATCGGCTTCGGGGCATTCTAAGAACGGCTGGATATAGGTATCTACATCGATAAAATCAGGATACCAAGTCTGAAAAGCGATCGGATAGGCACCAGTTTTCAGCATCTTACTAAAAGCGGTAGCTTCAGCGGCATTTGGTTCCAAAACAAGAATACCTTCCATATTTTTTTTGCTGTAAGCCCGCAAAAAATTAGCAATCATTTTGTCACTAATAGTGCTGGATTTATACCAGATTTGTACTCTTGCCGGGTTTTGAGCCGAAAAACCAGCTTTCTTTAGTAACTCTTTGGCTTTGGCAATATTGCTGCCGCCAGTAGGTAAACTATAAGCACCTTTAAACCCGTCTTGTGCCTGGGGGAAGCTATCAGGAATTAGACTATATAAGGGTTTGCCCTGGCCATAAAATACTCGCTGATTCATGCCGGGTCGATCGACCACCGCCGCAACTGCCTGGCGCACAGCAGGATTATCGAGAGGTTTTTGCTTGACGTTTAACATCATATAGATGGTTCCGTTGCCCTCCACCTCTTTTACCTGCCAGCCTTTTTCCTTTTGACTGTTTTGTAAATTGCGAATCTGGTCAGGTTCTAGGCTTAAGTAAGCTACATCTACCGCACCAGTTTTAAAAGAGTTGTACAAATTAGAGGCACTGCCTAAATATATTTGAACTATTACTCCTTTGTTCAGCGGTTTTGGCCCCCAATATTTGTCAAAAGCCTCTAACTCAATTCGATCATCGCTTTTCTTGGGCAACATTTTGTAAGGCCCAGTACCCACAAATAAATCAGGTTGAAATTTCTCTTTCTTTTCTTTTTCTGCCGCAGCTTTTTTAGCAGCCTTTTCTTGATCTAAAGTGGCTTTGTCTTTTGGTTTTTCATCTTTTGAGGGAGGTGCATCTTGCTTTAAAACCGGCAACTTATAAACTTGGGGGGAAATAGCGCAGGCGCCCGGAAAAGCCAATAAATCTGGAAAAGCCGCAAAAGGCTGCTTGAGTTTAATGGTCAGCTCATATTTACCAGTAGCTTTAAGTCCATCGGGATTGAGAGTTTTAATGTCTTTATCTTTACGCAAAAAATCAATGCGATCGGATAACAAAAAGGCCGGACTACCACTATTTAAAATAAACCGCTTCAGCGAAAAAGCCATGGCCTCAGCATCAAAAGGAGTACCATCATGAAAAAGCACGCCCTGCCGAATCGGAATTGTATAGGTCAAGCCATCGGCGCTCACTTTGGGCAGCTCAGTAGCCAACTGAGGCACCAATTTATTGCTACCAGGATTGTAGGTATAAAGGCGCTCACCCATGTTGGCGATAATGCCTAAAGATTTGAGTTCGTAAGCATCGGAAGAATCTAATGTCCGAGGCTTATCTTTGGTACCAACGGTAATCCAACCTTCTCGTCCACCAGGACCGCCGTTACAACCTGCCAGAGTTAACGAAGATATGGTTAGCAAACATGAAAAAAAGGCTGTCGATCGCTTACGAAGATTCATACTGAGCAAATGTGACACTGGATACCTACTAGACCGAATAGTATAGCGGAAAGG
>JAYUSV010000469.1:0-3607 GCA_043755495.1 Synechococcales cyanobacterium | reverse complement strand
CTGCTTCCAAAGGAGCCATAGTCAAACCCTCTCGGCGCAGTTGCTGATGATATAACTCGGCCTGTTCTTGAGGACCAACCCACACAATGGCCTGACCTTCCGCATCTACTTGTACAGTTAAACCCCAAGCGACATCTTCGGTCATGCCCGGAATATGCTTCATTAAGCATTTGTGAACATGCTCGAAAGTATTAAAGTCGTCGTTGAGCACAATCACCTTGAAGTTGGGATAAGTCTTGCGCACGGTTTCACGGACAGTATCTTGTACGCGATCGGGAGTGGTCACAGCAGCGGTAATCATAAGCAGTTCCAAGATTTAATAATTATGTTAGTAAGCTATTCAGCAATAATTTGATTTTTCCGTCGCCGACAACGTTCAGAGCAGTATCGCACCTCCTCCCAGCAGCCTTCCCACTTTTTGCGCCAGGTAAATGATAAATTGCATACTGGACAGATCTTGGTGGGCAGATCGGATTTAGCGCGTTGACGAGCCATAGAATTGATTTTAAAGGAAGGGGCAAGTTTGGTGAAGATGCAGAGGTTAGACGAAATCAGAATTGTTTTGGTAGAACCAGCCGGAGCGCGCAATGTGGGTTCGATCGCCCGAGTGATGGCCAATATGGGTTTGCAGCAACTGGTAATTGTGAATCCCCAATGTGACTGGGTCAGCGAAGAAGCTGAACACATGGCGGTGCGCGGTCGGGATATTTTGACCAACGCTCAGATTGTTTCTGATTTACCTGCTGCTTTAGTGGATTGTCGGGTGGTGGTAGCCACCACCCATCGAGATATTGACTTACCCCAGATGCCTCAACCTCCAGGGCGGGCTTTGGCTAACTTATGGCAAGTAGCCGGAGCAAAAGCCATTTTGTTTGGTCGTGAAGACTGTGGGTTGACCAATCAAGAATTAGATTTTGCCCAGCATTATTTGCGCATCCCGGTGGCCGAAGACTATACGTCTTTGAATTTAGCACAGGCGGTCGGAATTTGCGCCTATGAGCTATATCAAATAGCCCAAGCTGATCTGCTGCCTACCTTGCCCCTCAAAAACTTTGCCACTGCCGACCAGATTGATCGATATTTTCAGCAGTTAGAGGATTTATTGCTAAAAGTGGGATACTTGCAAACTCAGACTGTGGCAAACCGCATGAGCAAACTGCGCAAATTAGCGAACAGAGCAACTTTGAGTGAAGAAGAGTTGGCTTTATTATGGGGAACGGCCAAACAAATTGACTGGAAATTACAGCATCCAGAAAAAGAATTTTAAAAACACTTGACCTACTTAGTACTGAGGATCTATAGTAAGCTTATATGTGCGTACAAAAAAATTGGTGAGACAAAAGTAAGCGCTAGCAGTGCTGATATTAACCGGAAATATCTGTGTTAAACAGCATTCAGTAGAGCTTTTGCAATCTCGTGAGCAAACTGATTCTGGTTAGAATCACCCCCACTAAAAATCCTTAAAATATAGGTAAAGCTCATGACGAATCCAAACTTGACTAAGGTTCAGCAAGAACTCTATGACTGGCTGGTAGAGTATATTCGAGAAAATCAGCATGCTCCTTCAATTCGGCAGATGATGATGGCCATGGGTTTGAGATCTCCAGCACCCATTCAGAGCCGCCTCGAACACCTGCGCAATAAAGGCTTCATTCAATGGGCCGAAGGCCAAGCCCGGACTATTCAAATCCTGAAAAACAGCACGAGCGGGATTCCGGTACTGGGGGCGATTGCGGCGGGTGGCTTGGTAGAACCATTTGTCGATGAGGTGGAGCGGTTAGATATTTCTAGCTTCTTCCAAGGCCTGAATCATTTCGCCCTGCGGGTAACTGGCGACAGCATGATCGAAGACATGATTGCCGAAGGCGACATGGTGATTATGGAGCCAGTGGCCAACGCCAAAACCGTGAAAAACGGTACGATCGTGGCTGCAAGAGTCGATGGCCAGGGGACAACTCTTAAGCACTACCACATCAGCGGTGACAAGGTGACTCTCAAGCCAGCTAACTCTAAGTATAAACCAATTCAGGCTCCTGCTGAGCATGTGGAGCTACAGGGCACTCTAGTCGGTGTCTGGCGTGGATACTAATATTTTTAGCAGCTAATTCAAGGTTGTTGCACAATGACCGTAGAATGATCCCATCTATTAACTTTGAGAGTTGTAGGTGGGGTTTTTGTCATTTTTGTAAATATATCTAATAAGACTCATCGTAAGATAGAATTTGTCAAATTATACAATGTAATTACATGACATTATTCCTGGTGATGGCTTAGCACAGTACCATGACAGCCTCTATTGAATATCAACTAACTTAATTAACCAAGGAATACATTATGAAGTCAGTTTTCTCATATTTTGCCGTATTTAATAGCAGAAAGATGGTGGCAATTTTGCTACTTGGCTTCGCCTCTGGTTTGCCCTATGCACTGGCTGATGATGCTTTTAGAGCATGGCTGACTAAAACTGGATTTGATATTAAGACTATTGGTTGGTTGAGTTTGGTTGGCTTACCCTATTCACTCAAATTTCTCTGGTCACCATTTATTGATCGCTTTCGATTGCCCTTTCTTGGGAGGCGCAGAGGTTGGATTTTAGCGACTCAAGTTGGGCTAATTGGCACAATCCTACTTTTGGCTAGTCAAATGTTCGTGTTCCCTGATTTAAATAGCGCTGGTAGAAACAATGCACTGCAATTAGTCGCCATTACAGCGGTGGCAATCGCTTTCTTGAGTGCTACCCAAGATATTGCAGTCGATGCCTATCGTACTGATGTAGTGGAAAAGTTGGAAGTAGGAGCTGGAGCATCGGTGGCACTCCTAGGCTATCGGGTGGCATTACTGATGACGGGTTGGATTTCCTTTGTTCTAGCTGATCGAATTGGCTGGGCATCGGTATATGGTGTGATGGCAGCTTTTTTGGGAATTGGAATCGTGGGTTCTTTCATAGCTCCAAATGCCAAGGTCAATATTGCACCACAAAGTATCACCGAAGCTGTCGTACAGCCTTTTTTGGATTTTTTCCGCCGCTTAGGTACCAAACAAGCTATTTTAGTTCTACTTTTTATCGTAATGTTTCGGCTTGGTGATGCCATGGTAGCCAAAACGGCTGTGCCTTTTCTTGGTGCTAGAGGTATTGGTTTTAGTGATACAGATATTGGTAATATTCGGCAAGGGATGGGCTTAATTGCTACTATTGTTGGTACGTTGGCTGGTGGTTCTTTCTTAAGCAAATTAGGGATCAACCGCTCGCTCTGGATTTTTGGCGGGCTGCAAGCTATGAGTAATTTGGCTTACTATGGCTTAGCTCTCACGGGCAAAAATTTGACGGCCATGGTCTTGGCTATTAATGTAGAAAATTTCTGTAGCGGTTTAGCTGTTGCTGGCTTTGTAGGATACTTGATGAGTTTATGTAATCCAGAGTTTTCGGCCACACAGTTTGCACTGTTATCTAGCTTAATGGCGGTAGGCCGCGATCTCATTGCTGGCCCAGCGGCAGGAGAACTGGCCACCAAACTTGGTGTTGGGACTGGGGCTGCGGGGTTAGCTGGCTGGGGAAGCTTCTTTTTAGCAACATTAATAATCGCCACGCCGGGTATGGTCATGCTAT
>JAYUSV010000468.1:0-11290 GCA_043755495.1 Synechococcales cyanobacterium | reverse complement strand
CATCGCCCCACTGGGCACCAATTACAACAACGTTAGCCAAGGAGTTCCACCTGCTAAAGTTAACACAATCTCTAATACTACCATAGGTTCTGCATTTTGGCTGGATATTTTGAGTACCAGTCTTGGAACTTCTCGGTAAGAAGTATTTTGCTGTGCCAATGAAAATATTGATTGGTGGTTAGTTCTCTCATTAACCTTTCCCCAATAGTATCGTCAACCGTAAAACCACATAAACTTAGATAGAATCTCTGATATTTTGAGTTTTCCTCTAAATAGTTGAGCTTAATTAGAATGGTCAACCGTAGAAATACACTGGCTGATTCCGTGTTTATACTACAGCCATAACCTTTGCAGTGCAAGGGCTTGAAAATTCTACTGAACTTTTTTATTCTTGTTGATTCTGAGTATTAGCGGGGGAAATATAAAGTTGTAAGACCAATCATAAAAAAAGATTGGCAGAGTAAACAACGCAAAAAGAGTACTTCCCGTGAAAGTAGACAATTTATCTAAATACTCCCGTCCAGTTATTGCTTACCTATTGATTAGTGGCGGCATGTTACAGTTGGCAGCCCCAGTTTTGGCTGATGGAACTGCCGCTGGCACCCAGATCACCAACACGGCTACTGCTAGCTACGAAGATCCTACTGACCCTAACAAGCCTTTAAACACTTTCTCGAACACTGTTAAAGTAGCAGTTGCAGAAGTTGCTGGTATCACCGTAACTGCTGATACTTTTGCTGTAGTAAAAGGTGGAACTAATACTGGTGTTGGTGCTGAAGCTGGTGACAAGGTTAACTTTGACTATATTGTTACCAACGTAGGTAACGATGCTACTCAATTCCGGATCCCTGGTACTGCTACTGTTGCAGGTGCTGGTTCCGTAGACAAGGTTCAATACCTTAATGATGCTAACGTTTGGATTGATATTCCTAATGCTGGTGAGTTTATCAGCCCTTCTAAGCTTCCGGGTGAATCATTAAAGGTTCGAGTTATTACTTCGATCTTAGTTGGTGCCGGTTCTAATACTGATGTTGTAGTAACTTTGGGTAATACAACTGCTCCTGGTGCTCAGAACGTTACCCGCGATGCTACTGGTGGTGACATATACACTGTAGATAATGCTAACGGTGTTACTGGTGAAGTTAATGGTGCTCCTGAAAACGGTGTTCGTGAAGCATCTGTATCTCAGAAAGTAACAATTGGTGCTACTCCTGAAGCATTTGCTACTGTTACTAAAGTACGTGGCGCTCAAAACACAAATGCTACACCCAATACCTTAAATGATGATACCATCACCTATGTTTTGGGTCTGAAAGTAGCCGGTCAAGCTGATGTACCGGCAACTAGCAACAAAATTGCTGCTGACTTGGCTGCGACTACTATTAATTTGGATAGCAGTGCCACAGCTAAAAAGGTATTGGTATCTGATGCTGTACCTCTGTACACTACTGCCAAGACCTTAACTGTTCCTACTGGTTGGACTGCCGTTTATAGCGCAAGTGCGACTAGTGTTAATGCTGATGCTGCGATTTGGACATCAATTGCTGGCACTGGTACAGTAAGTGTGCCTGCTGGTGCAAATCGCGTTGGTTTTGTAACTGACGGCCCGATCGCCAAGGGTACTAGTGTTACTGGTATGGCAGTTACTGTAGAACTAACCAGTATACCTACAACTGGTGGTAACGTTGCCAATATTGCGCAG
The DNA here is from genome assembly GCA_043755495.1 of Synechococcales cyanobacterium. GTDB lineage: Bacteria > Cyanobacteriota > Cyanobacteriia > Cyanobacteriales > Chamaesiphonaceae > JAAFHZ01. The sequence goes on along the minus strand of JAYUSV010000468.1, from coordinate 9,588 downwards.
GTATTTGGTAGCACCGATGTTAACGGTACTCCTAAGCCAGTTTATGACGAGTCTGGAGATAATCAGCCAAACAACTTTAACGATAATGGCACCCCAGGCTTGGTAGATCCTACTGGCAACCCAGTTGTTTCTACTGGTGTGGTTGATCCTACTAGCCCCGGTGTGACTGATACTAGTAACAATAACACTGGTACGGGTGACGCTGGTGAACCAAACGTTGTAGCAATCGTACCTCCTGGACAAGCGGGTATCATGAATGGTACAAGCAACAAGCCTGATGCGGTTGGTCCTACTGGTAACAACGACGATTTTACTAATGTCTCTGCGCCAATTCCAGCTACTACTTGGATACTCGATACTGTTCCTACTAGCCCAACCTTTGGTACTTATAGCCCTAGCCCAGTTGATCCAGGTGCTGTGCCTTTCTCGAACACTTTTGAGACTGCTGCTACCAGCCCAACGGGTAATGTAGACTTATTGCCTACGACTCCAGCAGTTCCTCTACCTACTGATACTAAAGTTACAATCAGTTACGGTGGTACTTCTAAGGTCTATTCTTTTGATGGTACTAAGTTTGTAAACGTAGATCCTGCTACTGGCCTACCCACAGCTACTGCAGCTACTCCTTTGATCGTTCCTAACGTAGCTCCTGGTACTAAGGTGAACTATGGGGTAGAAGTAGATCTACCTGCTGGTACTCCACAATTGGCTGGCTACAGTGTACCGGTTGTTGCTTTTGTAGATGTTAATGGCGATGGTCTTTTAGATCCTGCTGACAAACAAAACACCACAATTGATCGAGTTTACACTGGTTACTTGAAGCTAACTAAAGAAGCTCAAGTTGCTGATGCTAATGGCGCGATCATTGAAGCATTTACTGCTGCACCAACTAAGCGTGCTCAGCCCGGTCAGTCGATCGAATACCGCATTACTTACAAAAACATCTCAGAAGTTGCTCCTGCTAACAGCGGTAGCGTTACATTGAATGCCCAAAACATCAAGGTAACTGAGGATGGCAATGCTGCCCCTAACAACTGGGCACCAATTACTACTCATAAAGTAGGCTCGGCTACTGACAGCAACAATGGTGCAATCAGCTTCGATGGCGGTGCTAGCAATAACAGCACTGCGGCTGTAGCTGTTTACAAAGATGTCGTAGCTGGTCCTTTGGCTCCTCAAGCCACTGGTACCTTCAACTTTACTCGCGTTGTGAAATAGTCTGCCTTTTTTGGGAGTACTAATTATGCGGGCGGCTCGCCGCCCGTTTCCTTCCCAAACAATTAACTGTACGTTGGTCTAGGCTCGGGCGAATTTTTTAGTTCGATCGAGTCTACACAAGCGATGCACTCAAAATTTGGTTTTTGTCCTTCGACCTCAGGTCGCAATAGCAAGTTATTGCAGAACAAGCGTGAAACAATTTTCCTCGATTCGTAATTTATCACTGTACTGCCTAGCGGCTACTGGCCTGAGTTTATTAGGTACAGCCGCCTTGGCCGCCCCGGTGCCCACTATCAGCAACCAAGCAGAGGGGAGCTACCAAGATCCGATCGATCCCAGTCGGCCATTCGTTGTTTATTCTCCATCATTGAAAATTAGCCTGCAAGAAGTTGCTGGTATTACTGTTACTCCTACTGGCATCACCCGCCAAGATGGCAGCTTAAATGGTGGAGCCGTTGGCACACCAACCAAGGACACCGTTTTATTTTACAACTTTGAAATTCAAAACATTGGCGGCGAAACTACTGAGTTCTTTGTGCCGAACCTTGCCCAAGTTGGCACTGTGGGTACATTTCAAAAAGTTCAGTATTTCAATGGCACGGCCTGGTTAGATGTTGCTACCGGTGGTTTTACCAGCGATGTAATGGCTCCCGCTGCCAAATTGCCAGTGCGGGTCGTTGTCCAAATCAATGACGCGATCGGCGATTTGCCAGTTACTTTAGGTAAAACTGCTGGTTCTATTAACCCAACTCAGACCCAGAACCAACTGCGGATAGATAACCCCGAAGACATCTATACCGTTGATGTGGCCGATGGTGCTATCGGTGAATATGATGGTTTGCCCAGTAATGGGACTCGGGAAGCCCAAGCTACCCAAACCTTAAAAATAGGCGCTACACCAGAAGCCCTCACTACCATCAATCTAGAAATCAAACAGCCTTTTAACCCCGCTGACAACAGCATTAATTTTGGCCTGAGCCTAAATGTGGCTGATACTTTGCCGCCTAAATTGACCGGTATTAGCCCCACCGATTTAACTGGCACTAGTGCTTCGATCGATGGCCAGCCCAAAGTAGGAATTTTGATTTCTAATGCCATTCCATTAGGGACTAAATTTATAGCAGCAGTTACTCCCGATACTACCTGGGTGCCGATTTATTTTTATAGCAGCACCTCCATTGGATCAACCGATGCTGCTAATAACGTAGCTTGGTCTACCACTGCTCCCGATGCCAATACTGCTCTAAATGTGCGGCGGGTAGGTTTCTTTCGCAACGATTACCGGATGCCCAAAGGCACTACAGCTACAGGCTTTGAGGTTAAGGTAGAAGTCACCGACTTCAGCCGTACCGAAATTTATAATATTGCTCAGGTCTTTGGTACTCAACCCCAAAACCCCAACAACTCTGCCGACAAGACTCCTAGCACCAAACTCATCTTTGATGAATCTGGTGATAGCCTACCCAACAACTACAATGATGATGGGACTGCTGGAGTTAAGGATACTGATCAGCAGCCCATCTTGTATCCAGGGATTTTGGATGCCACCGTTCCTCCTAATGATCCTCGATCGCCAGTGAGAATCGGTTCAGCTAGTAATAGTACCGGTTCCCCAGATGGCGAATTTTTGCTGATTTCTTTTAAGGCTGCTGCGCCACCAGCTCTAAAGAATGGTCCTCGTGAGCAGCCTACTGCGGTTGGTGCGACTAATGACAATGATGACTTTACTAATAAATCTACGCCGATCGGTAATGTTGCTAATGCTCTTACCTTACCGCTGGTAACTTTTACTAACACTGTGCTAAATAGCAGTGATTTATCTCGGGATATCAAAGTCTTGCCCCAAGTAGCCTTGGCCACCGATTTACCCGATGGCACGGTCGTCACTTTATTGAATCCAGCCGATGCTAATCTGACTGCTGCTTTTAATTACAAAAATGGGGTGTTTACACCAATAACTAATAGCCCAGCAACCTTGGTACTGAAAAATGTAGCGCCAAGTGCCACCAAAAACTACACGGTGCAAGTAAGTCTACCATCTGGCACTGCGGCAGTTAAAGGTTTCCCGGTGAAATTACTGGCATTTATTGATACCAATAATGACAATATTCCTGACACCGGCGAGGCCAAAAATGCCACGATCGATCGCACTTATACCGGCTTCATCGAAGTCCTGAAAGAATCGCGAGTGCTAGATTTTAACAAACAGCCCCTCACCGATGCTAAAGGGATCTTTAGTGAAATTGCCAAACCGGTGAAGGCTGACCAGTACATTGAGTACCGCATTACCTACACCAATATTTCTACCCCGGCAGTGGGCAGTGGCAACAAGCCGATTAGTGCCGCCAACTTCACGATTACTGAAGATGGCAATACTAGCCCCAATAATTGGGGTGGCTTGACTGCCAACGACCCGGATTCAGCCGTCGGTACTTTTGGCACCATTACTTACAGCAAAGTTAGTGGGATTGGCACCTCTGTCGATGTGGATGTGGTGAAATATCAAAATATTCTTACTGCGCCGATCGAACCCGGTCAGACTGGCACTTTTACCTTCAGACGTAAAGTGAAGTAGTTTATTTGGGAATACTAGCTACGGCTGCTCTTTTCTTCTTTGGGAAATCTGAATCTTTATCTACACTAGTTCTGGAGAACTTTTAATCATGAAACGCTCTATCTTTAGTACTTTCTCTACTGTTACTTTAGTGGCTCTTTCTACCACTATCTTACTTAACAGCAACTTACCAGTCATCGGCCAATTGGCGGTGCCTGCGATAGCTCAAACTGCCGAACAACAGCAGGCAATTAAGCTCAACCTGTCTCAATCCAAGAAAGTTGGCTCTAAATTGGTGCCTATCTCCAACAGCACTTCGGTTAAACCTGGCGATGTAATCGTATACACCGTGACTGCCAACAACGTTAGCGATCGCATTATCAGAAATCTGAACATCAACCAAAAAATTAAATCTGGCACTGTATACGAAAGCCAGTCGGCTACTCCCGTCCCTAGCGCCAATTTAACTTTCAGCGTAGACGGTGGCGGAAGTTTTTCTGCCAAGCCAGTTCTCAACAAAAAGCCTGCTGCCGCTAGTACTTATACCAATGTTCGCTGGGTATTTGCTACTGTGCCACCCAAGAGCAAGTCCACTGTCAGCTATGCCGTAGTCGTGCGCTAAATCAGCACTGATTACCCACTCGACTTCCCCGTCGATTCATTACTAAAGGAAAAGTTTCGTGTTTAGATTTCAGCCACCCTCACACAGAATATCTCTGTCTGTCGGTTGTGCTAGCTGGTTGGTATCGAGTTTATTGTCAGCTCAGCCCTTGCGGGCACAGAGTAATGATGCCGTAACTAAGATTACCAACCAAGCTCAGTACAATTACAGCGTCAGCCCAGATGGCCCCAGTAGCCAAGATCAACCCACCCTCATTCAAAATAGCACTGGTCAAATTGTTAACGATTTCACTGGCCTAATTGATCCCTTGGGCGTAATTACTGGTTGCAATGGGCAGAGACTAGCCGATTACAGCGGCTACACTGTGGCACTATACAACGCTGCTGCTGATGGTTTGAATCCGACGGGGTTGGCTTCGCTAGTACGCACCGAAATCCCTGATGTCCCTAACAATGGCATCCCACTGGGCTTACAGCCAAACAGTAACAACGATAATCCCTTCAGATTAGATACTACTAGTACTGGAGCTTACAACTTTTTGTTCGATCGAGCTGCTGGTCAGCTAGATGTGGGTAAAAGCTATATCTTGATTGTTAAACCACCTGCCAACTCTACTTTTGGTGAGCGGCGAGTACGCATTGACGTAACTAGCTTTAGTAATAATATTTTAGGCTACAAAGCCACTACGATCGATGGTCAGCCCTTGAGCTTGACTAATACTAGCAACGTATTTGCTAGTACTGTTGATGTTAGCAATGCTGCCACTGTTGGTCTTTCTTTACTTAGTCTGCAGGGGGTAGGAGTTAGCGCCTGTGACGCTAAGCCGATCCAAATCGTGAAAAGTGCCGATCGAGCTAGCGCTGAACCCGGTGACACTGTAGTTTATCGCCTGACTTTAAGAAATCTTAGCGACACCGATATTATTAATCCTACTGTTACTGATACCTTGCCTCTAGGTTTGTTCTTACGACCAGAATCAGTCAAAGCCCAAATGGGCACCGCAACTCATCCGGTCAGCATTAGCCAAAGCGGTAGCACAACTACATTCAAGGTCGGCGCACCTGGCTTCATTATTCCTGCCAAGCAGGTAGTGAATTTGGTCTACGCTGTCACTCTAGATGCTGATGCTATTCGCGGTACTGGCCGCAACACTGCCAGCCTCACGGCTCTGCGGCAGGACAATAATTTACCCGTTACAGATGGCCCAGTGGGTTATCAATTAACTATTCGTCAAGGCTTAATTCGTGATACTGGCACTTTACTTGGTCGGGTATTTGTGGATAAAAACTTTGATGGCGAACAACAGCCCAATGAACCCGGTGTGCCAAACGCCGTAGTTTTCTTAGACGATGGAAATCGGATTACCACCGATGCCAATGGCCTCTTTTCAGTTCAGTCAGTCGCTACCGGTTATCGGACTGGCGTATTAGACCTGGGTAGCTTACCGGGATACACTCTAGCTCCCAACATTCGTTTTATTGAACGCAACAGCCTATCACGACTGGTGAAGATTGCTCCCGGCGGCATAGTCAGAATGAATTTTGGCGTTACACCTACAGCGCGCGAGGCTAAATAACTATGAAATACTCTCAAGCAGCTCTGGCGATTTGTCGAGCATTCTGGCTGGGTGCAGCTATCCAAGGATTAGGTCTGATTCTTTCCAGCGCATCTGTCCAAGCCACCCCTCTCCCTGATAAGGCCACTATTCCTGGTGTTGTAACAACAGTTATCACTCCCCCCTCTAATAGCCCTGTTAATGCATCTGTAAAGTCAGAAAGCTCTACTGGCAGCAGTCCTGCCCCAAATTTTTCGGCCCAGGTGATCGAAAAGCCCTCAGCCCCTACTATTCCCACAGCTCCGGTAGTGCCAGAGCCAGCAGCAGAATCAAACATTTTAGCAAAATCAGTTACCATCAGTAACCCGCTACAAATCCTGACTCCGACTACTAATAGCGTCGTAGACATTCCGGCAGCTACTGTCATTATCCAGTACTTGGGGAGTTCTCCAATTGAACTCAAAGTTAATGGTCAACTGGTAGATAATAAATCGATCGGGCGCACCGAAACCGATACCAAAACCAACGTTGTCACCCAAACTTGGTATGGTGTATCGCTAACCGCTGGCGAAAATATTATTATCGCCCAAGATAGTCTGGGCAACACAGCTTCTAGCAAAGTACAGGTGCGCGGTGTACCCACTAAGGTACAGCTTACTACCAAAGAAAGCCGGGTACCTGCTGATGGCCGGTCTTTAGTAACGATCGAAGGTCAGTTGCTGGATGAAAATGGCAACAATAGTAAAAGAGATGGTGTAGTTACTCTCTACAGCACCGCTGGCGAATTTGCTGGCGTAGATCAAGACCGCGATCAGCCTGGCTTTCAAGTGCCAGTAACTAAAGGATCTTTTTCTGCTCCACTGAGAGCTGGTCTGACCGCTCAAAATGTGCAGATTCGGGCGGCGATAATGAGCTTAGAAGCTACTACCCAAGTACAGTTTGAGACTAACTTACGCAGCTCGATCGCCACTGGTCTGTTAGATCTCCGAGTTGGAGCTAGAGGTACCGACTACTATCGTTCATTTACTGAATTTTTACCAGTCGATCGAGATAATGGCACCGAGGTTCGCTTACGTGGCCAAGGTTTTGCTAGCGGCAGAATTGGTGACTGGTCAGTTACTGGCGCATTGAACAGCGATCGACCTCTAAACAAAGTCTGTAACACCTCCGATCGACTATTCCGCGATACTAGCAGCACTCAGTCCTGTGAAGATCTCTACCCTGTCTATGGCGACACTTCTAAAGTAGAGGCTCTGACTCCTTCTCGGGATAGCGTCTATGTGAAGCTGGAAAGCTCAGCGGGCGTAACGGGCAGCACACCCAACTCCGTACTCTGGGGTGATTACAACACTACTGAGTTTGCTAATCGCTCCCAGCAGTTCACAACCACTTCTCGTAACCTTCATGGGGCAAAACTAAACTACAATTTCGGCAATTTGTTGGTCAGCGGTTTCTATGGCGATAACCTCCAAGGCTTTCAACGGGATAACATTGCCCCAGATGGCACCAGTGGCTTTTACTTTTTGTCTCAGCGCCTACTGTTGGGTGGCACCGAGTCTTTAACTGTAGAAACCGACGAGATCGATCGGCCAGGGAATGTCGTAAAGGTAGAGTCGTTAGCGCGGGGTCTAGATTACGAAATTGATTACGATCGCGGAACAGTGCTGCTGCGTCGTCCTTTGCTCCGTACTGCTGTTGCTGATAACGGTAGCTTGTTGGTTCGTCGCTTGGTTGCTACTTATCAATATGCCAATGGTTCCAATAGCAATATTGTCGGTAGTCGTGCCCAGTTTAACTTCAATCGTACTAGTGGCCAAGAAAGCTGGTTAGCTGGTAGCTACACCAAAGAAACTCAAGGAATTAGAGACTTCAGCATTTTTGGTGTCGATGGCCTCGTTTCTTTAGGCAACAGCAGTAGTGTTATTGCTGAATATGCTCGCTCTACTAACAATACCGGTTTTGGTGGCGCCATAGATGGCAGTGCCTTCCGCGTCGAAGGACAATTTAAGTTTAGTGATACCACCCAAAGTCGGGCTTACCTGCGCAGTAGCGAAGCTGGCTTCTCTAACAACGCTACTACTAGCTTTGTTCCTGGCCAGACTCGCTATGGTGCTGACTTGACTACTCGAATTGGTAGTGATACTAGCTTAAGACTGCAAGCCGATCGAGAAGAAAATCGCGGTACTCCCCCGATCGCCATCACCGGACTCACTAACTTCCTCACTCCTACTATTCCAGTAACTGGCCGAGTTGATAATGACTTAACTACGCTTACTGCCGGTATCCAACAGCGCTTTGGTAACAACGCCACTGTGGACTTAGACTTCGTTAACCGCAGTCGCCAAGATCGGCTAGCTGTTATCCCTGGTCAATCAGACGTTTCTTCCAACCAGATTCGTACTCGGGTCGGAATACCTTTAGGCAATAATTTGACTCTGCGGGGTCAAAATGAGATTAATCTCAGCAGTCAGCAAGATGTAGTCTATCCTAATCGTACTGCTTTAGGTATTGATTGGGCGGTATACCCTGGAATCAATCTGCGAGTGAGCCAAAACTATGCTTCTAGCACCCAGTTTGGTGATAGCAACTATACCAGCTTGGATTTTGATAGCACTTATAACTTAACTAACAGCACCAAAGTAATTGGGCGCTATTCGCTCAGTCCTTTCCAGTCAATCGGCTCGGTCGGTCTGCAACAGGGATTTGTCCTCAGCCCTGGGCTTAAGCTGGACTTAAACTACGATCGGGTAATTGGTGGTATCACTAATGCGACCGGTGCTGGCCAGCAGTTTGCTCAGCCAGTAGCCAGTGGTCAAGTGGCCTCTAGTTTAACTACTACTGGTGGCGATACTTATGGTATTGGCTTTAACTACACCGATAATGCCAACTTCCAAGCCAATGCTCGCTATGAGTTGCGTAACACCAACATCAGCAATAACAGCCTGATCTCAGCAGGCGCTACTGGTAAACTCGGTTCTGATTTAACTGCCTTGTTCCGTTACCAACAATCTGGGGCAGCCAACCAGCTTTTACGGGATGCGCCGATCGGCGACACCGTAAACCTCAAGCTAGGATTAGCACTGCGTAATCCTGCGGTAGATCAGTGGAATGCTTTACTCAGCTACCAATACCGCAAAAACCCCGCCCTGTTGCCTACCAGTATTTTGACTGCCACTGGCACTGGCTCCGAAGACCATACTTTGTCTCTAGATGCTATTTATGCACCTAGTTGGCAGTGGGAGTTTGCCGGAAAATATGCCCTGCGCAACGCCACTAGCTACTTAGATCAAACATTGAGTGCGGGCAACACGATCGGCATTAGTCAACTGCGAGCAACTTATCGCTTAGGCTACAACTGGGATCTGACTGGTGATGTGCGCTGGTTAAGCCAATTTGCTAGCGGTCGCAACGAAACTGGCGCTTCTTTAGAAGCTGGTTATTACCTCACTCCTAACTTGCGCCTTTCGGGTGGCTATAGCTTAGGCGCAGCCGATGACCCTAATGGTAACCGCACTGGCGGCGGCTTATACGGTGGTGTCACCCTGAAACTCAACGATTTATTTGGCGGCTTTGGTCAACAACAGCTCAGCCCCATCCAACAGCAGGAGTCTAAAATCAAATGAAACTAGTTAACTATTT